>CAJWMX010000080.1 GCA_913043805.1 uncultured Acidobacteriota bacterium
TCTCGTCGGCGGCGAGCCCGACGATGTCCTCGATCTGACGCTTTGTCTCTTCGGGCTGCGCCCCGGGCAGATCGATCTTGTTGACCACGGGGACGATCTCGAGGTTCTGATCGACGGCAAGGTACGCATTCGCGACGGTCTGGGCCTCGACTCCCTGGGACGCGTCGACCAGCAGAAGCGCCCCTTCACATGCCGTGAGCGCGCGTGTCACCTCATACGAGAAGTCGACGTGACCAGGCGTGTCGATCAGGTTCAGCACGTGCGGTTCGCCACCCTCGGGGGTGTAGGACAGCCGGACCGCGTGCGCCTTGATCGTGATGCCGCGCTCCCGCTCGAGATCCATCGAGTCCAGGACCTGAGCTTCCATCTCTCGGGGCCGCAAGGCGCCGGTCAACTCGAGAAAGCGATCGGCGAGCGTCGACTTCCCGTGGTCGATGTGCGCGATGATCGAGAAGTTGCGGATCTTGCGTGGGTCCATGGAGGGGGGCTCATTATAGCGTCGGGACCTGTTCCAGGGGGCTTCGCCCCACGCCGCCCCGCGGACCAGCTCCGCGCCAACGCCCCACTTCCGTGCGTTGGCCCTGGCCGAACCTCGGCATCACGGGTTTGGCCGTGCGCGCCCGGCCGGCTCGGTCCTCTGCAGCCTGCGTGAAACTTGGCAATCGGGGGTCAGCCGAACGCGGGCGGGCGCTCGGCGAGTGGCACGAACGCCTGGGGATACGCCGGTCCGACATACTCGGCGCGGGGACGGATCAAGCGATTGTTGGCGTACTGTTCGAGCACGTGCGCCGTCCAGCCGGAGACCCGACTGACGACGAAAATCGGGGTGAACAGGTCTGTGGCAATGCCCAACGTGTGGTACGTCGACGCCGAATAGAAGTCGACGTTGGCATTGATACCTGTTTCGGTCCGCATGACCTCTTCGATGCGCTCGGACATCTCGAACCACCGGGAGTTGCCAGCCTGCTCTCCGAGGTCTCGAGACATCTGCCGCAGGTGGGTCGCCCGGGGGTCCTCGGTGCGGTACACCCGATGCCCAAAGCCCGGAACCTTCTGCTTGCGCCCCAGCATGGCGGTGATGGTGGTGGTCACCCGTTCGGCGTCGGCGTCCTCGCCGATGGACTCGAGCAGCTTCATGACCTCGGCGTTCGCCCCGCCGTGCAACGGTCCCTTGAGCGTGCCCACGCCAGCAACCACGGTCGAGTGCAGGTCGGTGAGGGTGGCCGCGGCTACCCGTCCGGCAAACGTCGACGCGTTCAGCTCGTGGTCGGCATGCAGGATCAGCGCTACGTCGAAGGCACGCTCGGCCAGAGCGCTCGGCCGCTCGCCGGTCAGCATGTAGAGGAAGTTGGCGGCATGCCCGAGCACCGGGTCCGGATCGATCGGCGCGCCGCCGGCCGCCAGGCGCCCCAGGGTCGCCACCACCGCGCCGGTCTGAGCCGTGACCCGCACGGCCTTTCGCAAGGCGGCGGCCTGGGAATTGTCGTCGGCGTCCGGATCGTAGTGAGCCAAGGCGGACACCACCGTCCGCACCGTGTCCATGAGGTTGCCGGGCGGCAACGAACGCATCAGCCGGAGCACCGGTTCCGGGAGTGGTCGGGCTCGAGCCAGCTCGGTCTGCAGGTCGCCAAGCTCCGCGCGAGATGGTAGCCGCTGATGCCAGAGGAGATAGCAGACTTCTTCGAACGTGGCCTCACGGGCGAGGTCGTGAATATCGTGCCCGCAATAGGCCAACACCCCTCGCTCACCGTCCAGATAGCAAAGACGGGACGACGTCGCGACGACGCCCTCCAGGCCGGCAGCAGCAGTTCCGCTCATGTCACGTTCCGTCCGGGCCGACGACGAATCGGCTTGTAGATCGCGCCGACGATCATTCCGTAGGCAGCGAACTCGACCACATAGTGCAGCGCCATCGCGGCCGCGTGCGGCGGCGAGATCGGCGCCGCCACATGCGCCCATACGACGGCGAACGACACCAGCATCAGGGCCACGAGAACGCCGAAGCGCATACCCTCTACTGGACCCTGCCCACCCTCGTAGCCCTTGGCGTAGGTGTAGGCGAACGCCAGAAAACCCAGCAGCGCCACCGCGAAGCCGGCAATCTGCCCCCCTGCATCAGGACCGAGACCTGGGCGACGGGGATACAGGCCATCGAGCATCGCCGCGTGAACCAACGAACCGACGACGACGAACGCCACCCAGGCCGCCTGCGCTGCCAGTGCCACTCTGGTGAAATTCATGCCGTCGCTCCTGACACATGCCGGCGTCATCGCGACGTGCCGATTCAGGCTCAACCGGACCCGACGACCGCCTCGCGCCGTATGGCAAGATAGATCAGTATACTGGTCGCCGACCCCGGACGATCGGCCCTCGACTGATGAATCCAGACATCCTGAGAGCCCTGCTCGAGCAGGTGCAGGCCGGACAGTTGACCGTGGCGGACGCCCACCAGACGCTCGCCTCCGCCCTCAGAGCGCAGCCCTACGAGGACCTGGACTTCGCCAAGATCGACCACCACCGGGAGATCCGGCAAGGGTTCCCCGAGGTCATCTTTGGCGCCGGCAAGACCCCGGAACAGCTCGCGGAAATCGCTAGGCGCATCGTCTCGTCGAATCAGCCGCTCCTGATCACCAGGGTAGAGACTGACGCCGTGACCGCGGTGCGCGCCGAGATCCCCGCCGCCACCTACCACCCCTCGGCCCGTCTGATCACGCACGGAGGACCGGACCAGCCGACCGGACGCGGCCTCGTCCTGGTCGTGACCGCCGGGACGTCGGACCAGCCCGTGGCGGAAGAGGCCGCCCTCACGGCCGAGATGATGGGCAACCGGGTGGACCGGCTGTATGACGTCGGGGTCGCCGGGCTCCATCGACTCCTCTCGGCCAGAGAACGACTGGAAGCGGCCCAGGTCATCGTGGTCGCGGCCGGCATGGAAGGGGCCCTCCCGAGCGTCGTGGGCGGCCTGGTCTCGGTGCCGGTCATCGCGGTGCCTACCAGCGTTGGTTACGGAGCGAGTTTCTCCGGTGTCGCGGCGCTGCTAGCTATGCTGAACAGTTGCGCGACCGGGATCGGGGTGGTCAACATCGACAACGGTTTCGGGGCCGGAGCGCTGGCAAGCCTCATCAACCATCCGGACCGGACACCGGCTTGAGCGTCGCGGCCCCTCCGTGCTAGCTTTGGGAGTTCGGTGCTCCCGTCGACGAGGTGGGCGCACGGACCTCCGTCAGAGCACTCTCCAGCCCTTCGTGACCTGAGCCGCGGCGCCCCCGGCCTTGGTGGTGGTGTCCCCGCCGTGCCGTCAGCCAGGTGCCGGCCGGGCTGGTCACGCGTCAGCTTGCATTCATGCACACAGCCGCCCTGGCCACCCTCGAGTTCGACCGGATCGTGGAGATGGTGGCGAGTCTTGCCATCACCCCGCTCGGTCGGGAGCAGCTCGAACAGCTGACGCCGTCAGGGGAGCCCAGAGCCGTCCAGCAGGCGCAAGCTCTCACGACGGAAACGGCAGTCTTCCTCGCCGGTGATGGCAGCTGCCCGCTCGAAGCGACGGACGGCCTCAGCGAGACGATCGGCGCACTCGCCATCGAGGCCCAACTGCTCGAACCAACGCAACTGCGCGCCCTCGCCGGCTTCCTCCGCTCCGTCGAACGAGCGTGTCAAGCCGTGGCCGCCGCAGGCGACGACGTGCCAGGTCTGTCGACAATCGTCTCCGGATGCCCCACCTGGGAGCGCGAGTCGGCCGACGTGTTCAAGAAGGTCGACGCCTCGGACGAGGTCGTCGACGACGCCAGCCCCGATCTGCGTGCGATTCGCGGTCGACTCCAGAAGCAACGGAATCGGCTGCGTGGAAACCTCGAGTCGTATCTGCGCGGACGGGAGACGGCCAAGTATCTCCAGGAGCAGTTCTTCACGGAGCGTAACGGACGCCTCGTCCTCGTGCTCAGGAGCGAGCACCGTACGGCGATTCCGGGCATCGTGCATGGCACGTCGGCCAGCGGAGCGAGCCTGTATCTCGAGCCGCTCAGTACCGTCGACGTCAACAACGAGATCGTCGCGCTCGAGGAACAGGAACAGGAAGAGGTGCGGCGGATCCTCCTGGCGCTGGCGGGAGGCTTCCGGCGCCGCGGCGCAGACCTGCATCACACCCTGCGCGTCGCTACCGACCTCGATGTCAGCCAGGCCCGCGCCAGGTTCTCCAGCCTCGTCCGTGGCACCGAGCCGCAACTGTCCGATGACGGTTCGATGGAGCTGCGCGAGGCTCGACACCCGCTGTTGATGGAGTCAGTGACCGCGCGCTTGTCCGGGGAAAGGGAGCCAGCTGCCACGACACCGGTCCCGGTGGACATCCTGCTACAGCCACCGGCGCGCGCCCTGATCGTGACGGGGCCGAACACCGGGGGAAAGACGGTCGCGCTCAAGACGGCTGGACTGCTGGCCATGATGGCCCAGGCGGGGCTCCACGTTCCGGCCGCGGCCGGGTCGACGCTTCCGGTGTTCCGGTCCGTCTTCGCCGACATTGGCGACGAACAATCGATCGCGGCGAACCTGAGCACGTTCTCCGGACACGTGACCAACATCGTCGACATGGACCGACGGCTCAGCTTGCCGGCGCTGGTCCTGCTCGACGAGGTCGGCGCCGGTACCGACCCGGTCGAAGGCGGAGCGCTCGGTCGGGCCATCGTCGAGCACTTCCGCGCACGCGGGGCGCATGTGATCGCGACCACCCACGACGAGGCGCTGAAGTCCTACGGTGTCACCGAGCCGGGTGTGACCTGCGCCGCGTTCGGGTTCGAGGCCGAGACCTTCGCACCGACCTATCGGATGGAGTACGGCTCGAGTGGACGCAGCCTCGCCCTGGAGATCGCGGAGCGTCTGGGGCTGGATCCCGCCGTGATCGCTTCGGCGCGCCAGCTGCGCAGCGAGCGTGAGGCTCAGCTCGCCGACCATCTGGCCCAGGTGGACGACGCACGACGAGCGGTCGAGCGCCAGCAACAGCAGCTCGACACACAGAACGCCGAGTTGGAGCGTCGGGTGCAGTCGCTGGCCGACCGGGAACGCGCGCTGCAGGAGCGGGAGGAAGCGGGTCGACGAGAGTTGCAGCACTCGATGGACGCGGCCCTGAAGACCGCCCGCCAGGAGGTCGACGAAGTCGTCACCGAGCTGCGCTCGCGCGCCGCCACCCTCGAGCGGGAGGCGGTCGCTCGAGCCGAACGTCAGGAGCCGCCGCTGTCGACCGGCGACGCGGGTGGCCTGAGGGCGGAGGCCCGCGCGGGTCTGGAAGCGGTCGCGGATCGCGTGCCGGGCCAGCCACCTCCAACCCGGTCGCCCGACCGCCCCCGGCGACCGATTGCGGTCGGGCACCACGTCACGGTCACCACCCTCGGAGTCGACGGGATCGTGCGAACCGTCCAGGGCCAGCACGCCGAGGTCGACGTCCGTGGAAAGCGGCTCAGGGTGGCGATGGCGTCACTCGCGGCGACGAGCGCGCCGCCCACTCGGCCCACCCGGTCCAACGTCGTGGTGCAGGTGGCCCCGCCGAGCGGATCACTCGAGGAGCTCAATCTGATCGGCTGTCGGGTTGAGGAGGCGCTGTCGCGGGCGGAGAAGCACCTCGACCAGGCGATGATGACCGAACACCGCGTGGTGCGCTTCATTCACGGACACGGCACAGGTAAGCTCCGACGGGCCATCGCCGGTTTTCTCGGCGCGCACCCGTTGGTCGTGCGGGTGTCTGAAGCCGACCCGAACGACGGAGGCACGGCGGTCACCGTCGCCGTGCTGAAGGACTAGCGGGCGCAGGACACGAGATGGGGCTGTTTCCTCAATCGTTCATCGATGACCTGAAGGCACAGGCTGACATCGTGCAGGTGGTCCAGGACTACGTGCCCCTGAAGTCGGCCGGCTCCAGCTACAAGGGTCTGTGCCCGTTTCACGGGGAGAAGACGCCGTCTTTCCACGTACACCGCGACAAGGGGTTCTTCCACTGCTTCGGATGTGGCGTCGGCGGCGACGTGCTGAAGTTCGTCGAGCTCCAGGAGAAGCTCGGTTTTCAGGACGCGGTCCGGCACCTCGCCCAGCGCTTCGGCCTGCAGGTTCCGGAGCCCGAGAACGAGCAAGACGCGGCCGCGGAGGCGGAGCGCGAGGCGCTGCTGACCGTGCATGAAGCAGCCACCGAGTATTTTCAGGATCAGCTGACCGCCCCTGGAGGCGCCGGCGCCAGGGGCCACCTGCAGGATCGGGAGATCACCGAGGCCACCACCGAACAGCTTCGCCTCGGGTTCGCCCCGGCACACCGGGACGGCCTGTTGACCCACCTCCGGGCGCGGGGCTACTCAGACGAGCTGCTGGTCAAGAGCGGGCTGGCGGCGTCCAAGGAGGGTCGGCCGCTTATCGACCGCTTCCGGAACCGGCTCGTGATCCCAATCGCCAGGGACGGCGGCTCGGTCATCGCGTTCGGGGCGAGGGCGCTGGGCGCCGAGCAGTTGCCGAAGTACCTGAACTCGCCCGAGACCGTCATCTACTCAAAGGCGCGGACGCTCTACGGACTGAACCTGTCGAAACGGGCCATCCGTTCAGCCGGAATCGCGGTGCTCGTCGAAGGCTACTTCGACCTCGCCCAGGCGCTCCAGGCCGGGGTCCCGCAGGTCGTGGCCAGCTGCGGCACCGCGGTCAGCGAGGCGCAGGTCAAGCTGCTGAAGCGGTTCACGTCCAAGGTCATCGTGAGCTTCGATCCGGACCCAGCCGGCGCGGGTGCGTCGGCTCGTTCCGGAGAGCTGCTGCTGGCCGAAGGGCTCCAGGTGAACGTGGCAGTGCTGGACGAGGGCGAAGATCCCGATACATGTATACGGAACAGGGGTGCGGAAGGGTACAAGGAAAAGCTGCGCACTTCGACGCCATATCTGGAATACTTACTAGATCGGGAAGCAGCCCAGCGCGACCTGACTCGTGGCGACCACCAGCGGGAGTTCTTGACAAAAATGCTGCAGGTGGCCGCTCGGGTACCGGATGCGGCGACCAGAGACCTGTTCGCCGACCGGCTCGCCCACAAGGCTCGAGTCCTCGAGGACGTCGTGCGCACCGAAATCCGGAAGGCCGCCGTGGCCCGCCGGACGACGTTGGACGACGCCGCGGGGCAGGTGGGGAAACGACGCCCCATCACGACCGCCGAAAAGGGAATTGTCTGGGCGCTCGTACGTGAAACATCGTCGGCAATGGAAGCGATTCAGTCGCTCTCCGACGAGGATCTGGCCGGTTTGACGACCGCACCGATACTTTCGACCGCCCGGGCGCTGGCCGATTGGCCATCGGAATCCGTTCTTGAGACGCTCCGACAGCGTCTAAGTACACAGGAGGCGGCGTGGATCGACCGCGTGGGCCAGCAAGAGCGCCCCGCGACGTCACTGGACTACTGTCTGGGCGCACTGCGCCAGCGGGTACTGGATCGGCGCCTGGCCGCGATCAACGACGAGATCGCGCGGTGCCTGGAACAGAACGAGGCCACGGCCTCCACGACACTCGACGCGTTGATGAAGCAAAAGCACGCACTGGCGACCGAGTTGGAATCGCTCCGGTCGTGACCGCGATGGCGCCGACGGCCTAGACCAATGGCTCATCGAGGAGGAACGCTATTGTCGCTCGAAGAAAAGTACGACGAAGTACGACAGCTCATCCAGGTCGGCAAGGAGAAGGGCTACCTCCTCTACGACGAGGTAAACGAGCTACTGCCCGCCGAGATCACCTCGTCGGACGAGCTCGATGAGCTGTTCACCACCCTCGGCAACAACGGTATCGAGGTGGTGGACTCGGAACAAAAATACAAAGAGGACAAGCTCCTCGACCGCCGAAGCGAGGGTTCGGACGACATCGGGCTCGATCTGACCCCCAGCGCGATCGACAAGACCAACGACCCGGTCCGGATGTATCTCCGGGAAATGGGGACGGTTCCCCTGCTGACCCGCGAGGGCGAAGTCGAAATCGCCAAGCGGATCGAGCGCGGCAAGCTTGCCGTCATCAAGTCCATCTCCCGGATGCCGAGCATCGCGCGAGTTGTCGTGCAGATGGGCGAGTCGCTCAAGAACAGCGAACGCACCATCCGCGAGCTGGTGATCTTTTCCGACGACGAGGTCACCGACGACAAGATCAACCGTCGCGCGAAGGCCGTCATGGCCCAGATCGAGGTCATCCGGAAGACGCGGCTCGACGTGATCCGGCGTGAGAAGAAAGTAAGCACGGTCCCGAAGCGGGAAAAGAAGCGGTATCGACGGAACTACCGCAACCTGCTCCGGGCGCGGGTCAAGCTCTCCAGCCTGATCCGCGGCATCGAGTTCACCGAGCCGGTGAAGCGCCGGCTGATCGATGAGGTCAAGGAAGCGACCGAGGGCGTCCAGCGGATCCAGCGCGAGATCGAGTATCTCGACCGTCAGCTGAAGGCGAAAACTCGTCGCAAGGCCAAGGAAGAGGACAAGCGCAAGATCACACGGCGCCAGCGCGAGCTTCGGGCCGAGCTGCGGGGCCGGGCCGAAGCCCTGGAGCAGTCGATTCCCTCGCTGGACCGGACGCTCTACACCATTCTTCGGGGCGAAATGCAGGCTGAGCTCGCCAAGAAGGAGCTGGTCGAAGCCAATCTGCGGCTGGTGGTCTCCATCGCGAAGAAGTACACCAACCGCGGCCTGCAGTTCCTGGACCTGATCCAGGAGGGCAACATCGGTCTGATGAAAGCGGTGGACAAGTTCGAGTACCGCAGGGGGTACAAGTTCTCCACCTACGCGACCTGGTGGATCCGCCAGGCCATCACGCGCGCGATTGCCGACCAGGCAAGGACGATCCGTATTCCCGTCCACATGATCGAGACGATCAACAAGCTGATCCGTACCTCGCGGGCGCTCGTGCAGGAGCTTGGCCGAGAGCCCATCTCCGAGGAGATCGCGCAGCGGATGGACATCCCGGTGGCCAAGGTCCGCAAGGTGCTCAAGATCGCCCAGGAGCCAATCTCGCTCGAAACGCCTATCGGCGAAGAGGAAGACAGCCATCTTGGCGACTTCATCGAGGACCGTCAGGAGGTCTCGCCGGCCGACGCCGTGATCAACCTCAATCTCAAGGAGCAGACGGAGAATGTGCTCCGGACCCTGACGCCACGGGAAGAGAAGGTAATCAAGATGCGATTCGGCGTGGGCGACGGCAGCGAGCACACGTTGGAAGAGGTGGGACAGAACTTCGCGGTGACCCGAGAGCGCATCCGCCAGATAGAAGCCAAGGCGCTGCGCAAGCTGCGTCACCCGTCA
>CAJWMX010000081.1 GCA_913043805.1 uncultured Acidobacteriota bacterium
ATGGCTGGCGCCGAGAGCAGCGAGTAGCTCGCGTCGGGGAACGACCGCATCACTTCGGGTGTCTTCAGGTCGACCACGCCGTTGTCACCGAAGCCCGCGTTCACGGCGCCGTCGGCCGCCCGGATCGAGTAGAGCGCGCCCGAGCTCGCCCCGAAGATGAGCGAGGGCGGGATGTTCCCCTCACCCGGCCAGTAGGCGATCCCGCGTCGGGAAGGGAGTGCGCCGTCGGGCAGATCGAACCGCCAGTGCTCCTCGCCGGTCGTCGCGTCAAGCGCGATCACCGACCCGTACGGAGATCCCAGGTACATCATGTTGCCGATGACCAGCGGAATCGACTGGTCCTCCCGCAGGCGTCCTTCGAATCCGTCCGGCCTGAGATTGATGCTCCAGACCCGTTCGAGGGAAGTGACGTTCTCGGCGGTGATCTGCGTGAGCGGGCTGAAACGATTGGCGCCCTGCACGAAGTTCGTGCTGGGCCAGTCCGTTGGTCCAGGCTCGGTCGTTTGAGCCACCACGGCGCTACCACCGAGGGCCAGTGAGAGCACGGTGACGAAGGCGAGTGAGCGACGTACACCATCAAGCAACGGAGCAACTCCTTGTCGGACGCGAACAGACTACGGGCGCATTGTATGTGACCGTGAAGTGTTCGAGCGTGTGGCGGAACGGCCGACAGGTCCTCGGCGTCAAAAAGAGCATGGAGCTACCGCGCGTAAATCCCGTTGGCATCGTGGAGCGCCCCGCCCCGGGCCGCCCGCGCCGTTATCCGCTCAGGGTGCGGGTGGCGGCGGTGATCGCTCTGGCCACGTTTGTCACGGTGTCGATGGTGACGACGGTCATCAGTCTGGGCGCCTACTGTCTCACCTCGGGCACCGGTCCGGTGCCCGAGGTTCTAGCTCTCGGCCGCCTCCGGCGGGGGATGCCGGCCCTACCGTCGTCCGAGACGGAGCGACCAGGCCAGTAGGGCGAAGGTGCCGGCGAGGGTGAGGGTCAGCAGTGCCACCGCCTGAGCCACGACGGGCGGCACCGTCGAGTTGGCGGCCGCGGTGTGCACTGAGCCGGACGTCATCAGCACTACCAGGGTCGCGAGTACCGGGCCAAGACCGAAGCGGAGCCACGGAAAGGGGAGGGCCGTCGCCCCCTCCGCCTCATCGCGAACCGCCTGCATGACCCGAACGGAAAACTGCGGCGTCGGGGTGACGGCCGGCTCCTCGTGGAGGGCGCGTTCGAGTGCCGCGTCGTCGAGCTCGTCGTGCATCAGAGGTTCCCCGTGCAGGAGGGCACGTTCGGGACCGCGCTCTATGACACGTTCAAGAGCTTCATGACCTTCGACGCGAGGGACGACAACAGCGCCGAGGTGGATCTGTAATTCTCTCCCGACGGCCAGACGCTCGAGTACGCGATCACCGACGACCTCACCGGCGAGTTCCGCCGGTAGTAGAATCGACCCGACCATCGAGGGGGTGAGGGTGCGCAGATCGCTGCTGTGGCTGACCGTTCTGTTGACCGGCTGTGCCGGGAGCGCTCCTGAGGAATCAGGCGCCGGGGTCGGGGCCGAGTCGGCCGCGGCGACGGCCCTTGGGAGCGGCCCCGCATCCAGGACGGCGTTCTTTGGCGACCTTCACGTCCACACGCGCTATTCCTACGACGCCTACGCCTTCGGGACCCGGACCGACCCCGACGCCGCGTACGAGTTCGCGAAGGGCAACCCCATCACCCATCCCGCCGGGTTCGAGATGCAGCTCGACCGCCCGCTCGACTTCCAGGCGGTGGCCGACCACGCGAACTATCTGGGGATGCTGCCGGCGATGACCGATCCCGACTCACCGGCCTACGACCATCCGGTGGCCGAAGTTGTTCGTACGGCTGAGACCGTAGAGGAGCGGCAGGGCATCTTCAGCGCCATGCAGCCCTATGCCCGGGTCATGGCCGACCAGGATTCGAGCTTCCGGGACCACCTCGACATGGATGTGGTGCGGTCGGCCTGGGCCGAGACCATCGCGGCCGCCAATCGCCACAACGACCCCGGCACTTTCACTGCGTTCATTGGCTACGAGTACACGTCCGCCGGTCGGGGCGGCATCTACAACAACCTGCATCGCAACGTGATCTTTCGCGGTGACCGTGGTCCCGACGTCCCGTTCTCGCGGCTCGATTCGTTCAACCCCGAAGATCTCTGGGACGCGATGGACGGTTGGCGCGCCGACGGTATGGATGTGTTGGCCATTCCCCACAACATGAACGGGTCTGGCGGCCGGATGTTCGAGTTCGAATACTTCGACGGCGGCGCGATCGACGAGGCGTACTCGGAGCGCCGGTCGCGCAACGAGCCGATCGCGGAGATGACCCAGGCCAAGGGCACCGCGGAAACGCATCCGTCGCTGTCGCCCAACGACGAGTGGGCCGACTTCGAGATCATGCCGTATCGGATCTCGACCAGCATTCTCAGCGAGCCGCCCGGCAGCTATATGCGTGACGCGCTGCGCCGTGGTCTGGCCATCGAGGAAGGCGGGGTCTCGAACCCCTACAAGCTCGGGTTCATCGGGTCGAGCGACAGCCATGTGGCGGCGGGGGTGTTCGACGAGGAGGACTACACGGGCCCTTCAGGGCTGATGCAAGCGACCGGCGAGCGCCGTGGTTCGCTCCCGGTGGAGGCCACGGACAACACCATTGACGACGGTACCGGTCGCCATTTCTCGACCTCAAACGCCATCACGAACGGCGGCTCCGGTCTGGCGGGGGTGTGGGCGGAAGAGAACACGCGCGAGAGCCTGTTCGACGCCATGCGCCGGCGAGAGACGTTTGCGACCTCCGGCACACGGATCCGCGTCCGTTTCTTTGCCGGGGTCGGTCTCGGCGCGCTCGATCTCGACGACGCCGATCTGGTGTCCGCCGCCTACGCGGCCGGCGTGCCGATGGGCGGCGATCTGGTCTCGAGCACACACGCGCCGAGCTTCCTGGTCTGGGCGACTCAGGATCCGCTGGCCGCGCCGCTGCAGCGACTACAGGTGGTCAAGGGGTGGGTCGATGGCGCTGGCGAGACCCGGGAGCAGGTATTCGACGTGGCCTGTTCGGACGGTCTTTCCGTGGATCCGGCCACCGATCGCTGTCCGGACAACGGAGCCGCGGTCGACCTGGCGACCTGCGAGATCAGCCAGGGTGTGGGCGCCTCTGAGCTGCGCACGTTGTGGACGGACCGGGGGTTCGATTCCACTCAGCGCGCCTTCTATTACCTTCGCGTGCTCGAGAACCCGACGTGCCGGTGGTCGACCTGGGACGCCGTCGAGGCCGGGGTCGAGCCAAGGGCCGACATCCCCAGCACGATCCAGGAGCGTGCCTGGTCGTCGCCGATCTGGTACACCCCGTAGACACGTTGTCCTGATGCGGAGACGCGTTGACGTAGCGCCGAGGTTTGATACCACCGCGCGGCATCGGATTCCCGGCCCTTCATCGACCTGGCCCGCCGGTTGCACCGGTCCAGGGCATGAGACCCCACACCCTGTTCCGCTCGCCGACCGTCGCGGCGCTGGTGTTCGCCGCTGGCGCCGCTTCAGCCTTCGCCCAGTCGGAAGATCCGGGGCCTTCGCCTGACGACACCAGGTTCCAGGTGGGCGTCCACGGTCTGGTCGGGAGTCCGCTCGGGGATTTCTCGGACAACGTCGACATCGGCGGGCACTACGTTTGCGGTGCGCCGTTGCGTTACCTCGAGCCAGGGGCGCTGGGGGCGGCCGAAGGTGTTGCCACGTTCGACGAGCGGTTGTCCCGGACCGACCTGTTCACGATACAGCTAGGCGCGTACTTCGAGTTCTAGCAGTCCGTGGTGGGCTTCACCACGAGCTGCTGAGGAGATGACGATGAGGAAGCTCTGTTGGGCAGCGCTGGTGATGGTGCTGGGCGGCGCCTTGCTGGCGCAGGCCCAGACGCGCGACGGGGCCGATGGGCCAGTCGAGTATCGGGTGCTCGCCACGTCCCGCACCTCGACGATGGAGAAGGAGCTCAACGAAGCGGCGGCCGAAGGATACCGGTTCGAGGGTTTCATGGGTGGCGATACCGCGTTCGGTGGCTCCGAGGTGGTGTCGTTGCTGATGCGCGGCGAAGAGGCCGAAGGTGGTCGCTACTCGTATCGGCTGTTGGCCACCAGTCAGACCTCCACCATGCAGGAGGAGATGCAGGACGCGGGTCGCGACGGCTACTCGTATCGTGGACAGACCGTCTACTCGTCACTCTTTGGCGGTGAAGAGGTCGTCGTGATCATGGAGCGCGACGAAGCCGGTTCCCCACGGCTCTACGACTATCAGCTGCTGGCGACGTCGCGGACGTCGACCCTCGAGACCGAGCTGAACGAGGTGGGCCAGGACGGGTTCCGGCTGGTCGGCATCACGGTGGGCGAGACCGCCTTCGGCGGTGACGAGGTCGTGGTCCTCACCGAACGAATCTCCGACCGCTAACGGTTTCTTGCGTCGTCGAGAAACCTAATACCAGAGGCGGAGCCCCCCTACGAACCGGCGATCGTGATCCGCGTGCCACGGCACGAGCGCCGGGGTGTGGAGCCGCCGCAACCATTCGATACCGACATACGGGGCGAGCTCCCGACGAATCTCGTAACGCAGGCGTAGACCGGTCTCGAGCTCGCTCGGAAGCGCCCCGATGTCGTCGGCCCGATTCCGATACAGGTCCAGCTCGACCACCGGTTGCAGAATCAGGCGGTTGGTGAGCAACAGCTCGTAATCGGCTGCGAGCCGCACCCCTATCCGTCCGGCGCTGCCGGCGAAGGCCGTGGCCTCGACCTCGAACCAGTAGGGGGCCAGGCCCTGCAGTCCGACCGCCAGCCACGAGCGCGAGGTGTCACCCAGATCCTGTCTGAGACCCACCGTCACGTCCCACCAGCGGCTGACCGCTCGCCCGAAGGCCATCTGTAGCTTGGCGTCGTCGACGCCCGTCACATCCGCGCCGCCGTCAGACTTGAACCAGAGGCGGTTCAGATCACCGCCGAACCATCCTAGGGCCTCCCATTGGAGCCCCCCATCGGCGCCGCCGTGCCCCTCGAAGCGGTCGAGCAGGGCGAAGGTGGTCGGGGCCGTCTGGTGCGGAGACACGGTCACCTCGGGGAACGCCGCCTCCAGGTCATCGTCCGTTATCGAAGGAATCGGCGTCCGCGGGGTCTCGGGTGGGCTGTCGACAGGGGCGTTGGTGTCATGTGGCGGCTGGGCGCCGGTCGCTCCCGGCCGAGGCTTCGCATGAGCCTCGACGGTCAACAGGCAGAGCAGCGCCACCGCTCCGACGAGGGTCGGCCTCACAGGTCCACCCGCACTTCCCGGAACATGCCGGCGGCCATGTGATAGGCGAGGTGGCAGTGGAACGCCCAGCGCCCGAGGGCGTCCGCTCGAACGCGGAACGAGCGCCGCGTGCCCGGTGGCATGTCGACAATGTGCTTGCGCAACTGGAAGCGCCCCTCCTCGTCTTCGAGATCGCTCCAGAGGCCGTGCAGGTGCATCGGGTGCGCCATCATCGTGTCGTTCACCATCACGATCCGCATCCGCTCCCCGTAGGTGAGATGCAGCGGCTCGGCATCGGCGTACTTCACGCCGTCGAGCGACCAGGCGAACCGTTCCATGTGTCCCGTCAGGTGCACTTCGACCTCGCGCCCCGGCTCGCGTCCATCCGGGTCTTCGAAGAGGGTCCTGAGGTCCGCGTAGGTCAGCACCCGGCGTCCGTTGCCACGGAGACCAATGCCCGGGTCGTCCAGTCGGGCCAGAGGATGCATCGTCTGCATGTCGACCAGCGGGTTGCCGCGCTCGGTCTCCGGGTGGGTGGTCATCGCCGGCATGGCATCGGCGCCGTCAGATACGGCGTGACTCATCGGCGCCGACGCGTGTCCCTGGTGCGCCGCATGGTCGTCATGCTCTGGAGCGGGGGTTCCCATGTCCATTGCGGCGCCGTCCATCATTCCGGCGTGTTCCCCGTGTCCCATGTCGGCCATGGTCAACACCGGGCGCTGGTCGACATCTGGGACCGGAGCCCGCAGGCCTGACCGTGTGGCCAGGGTGCCCGCCGCGAACCCGGTCCGGTCCATGGCTTGGGCAAAGAGCGTGTAGGCGTCCTGACCGGCCGGGTCCACCAGGACGTCGATCGTTTCCCCCGACGCAATCCGGAACTCGTCGACGGTGGTGGGGTGCACATACTGGCCGTCGGCCGCGACCACCTGCATTCCAAGACCCGGGATGCGGATATCGAAGTAGGTCATCGCGCCGGCGTTGATGAACCGTAGCCGCAACCGTTCCCCGGGGCGAAAGAGACCCGTCCAGTTGCCAGCTGGCGGCTGACCGTTCATCAGGAACGTATAGGTGGCGCCGGTCACGTCCGACAGGTCGCTGCGGTTCATGCGCATCCGCGCCCAGGCCGACCGCGAGGCGAGCGCAGACCCCCAGCCGTCAAAGCGGATGTCGCTGAAGAGATCGCCGAGGGTTGGCTGCCGGTAGTTGTAGTAGTGCGCCTGCTTCTTCAGCTTGGCGTAGATCCGGTCCGGGTCCTCGTCGGTCCAGTCCGAGAGGATGACGACGTGGTCTCGGTCGTAGCTGAATGGTTCCGGTTCGACCGGGTCGATGATGAGGGCGCCGTAGACCCCGCGTTGCTCCTGGAACCCGGTGTGGCTGTGGTACCAGTAGGTACCCCCCTGCCGGACGCTGAACCGATAGGTGTGGGTCTCGCCCGGACGGATGCCGTCGAAGCTCAGGCCAGGCACCCCGTCCTGGTTGGCCGGCAGTAAGATGCCGTGCCAGTGGATGGAGGTGTCCTCCCCCAGGCCGTTGGCCACGCGAGCGGTCACCGTCGTTCCTTCGCGCCACCGCAGGGTAGGCGCCGGCAGCGAGTCGTGGATGGTCAGAGCGGTCCGGGGCGCCCCGGTCAGGTTGACCGGCGTTTCGCTGATCCGGAGGTCGAAGGAGGTGCCTTCGATCAGAGCCGGTCCTGATGGCCCGTCCTCCCACGCGCGGGCGGAGTGTGGCCAGATGCCGAGGCTGGCGGCCGCGCCACCGAGCGCGAGCCCCTGGACGAACTGACGACGTGAGTACGGTGTGCGCATGGTCCCTTCCCCTCACTGGTCGACGAGCGCCACACACGTGGCGACACCGATCCGGTACGGCACGCGCCGTCCGGGCGAGCGAGAGTGGGACTAGATCCTGAGGACGAGGGTCGAGGCGCCGGGTGGTGCGCCCGGTGGTCCGTGTGACGGCGAAAGGTGTGGTCTGATCGCGGCCGCGGCCACGGCCAGCGTCGGCGGAACGACCGCGGTGTCGTTTGACCACGACGGTTCGACGGCGGTCGTGGGCTCTGCAGTTCGGGCGGGCGCCGAGACTTGGTCGTGCCGATCGCAGTCGTGCCCGGTGGCGGAGAGCGACGCCTCCAGCATGCCCGGCGCGTGATGGGCGTGGTGGTCGTGGTCGTGCCCTGCCTCCGCGCCAGTGGGCGCCATACACGTCGTGGCGCAGGCCGCGGCCACCGCCGGTCCGAAGACCAGCGTCGCCGCCAGCGCGCTCGACACGGTGCGCAACACCATCACCTCACCATCGTACCAGACTTTCCGTCGGCTGCGGCAACCGCGGGCTGGGCGGGCCGTCTAGCGAGACTGGTTCTCATACCACTTCAAGTTCGAGGTGCGCCCGCCGATGCACACCACGTCGACCTTGCCGTCGTGATCGAGATCCACCGCGACGCAGCCTGACGGCGACATGTCGCCATCGTCGATCACCTGTCTGGTCCACCTGGCGCCGCTGTCGTCGTCGGCACTCCAGAGATACAGGGTCTGACCGTCGCCCCGGTCGCCGGCCACAATCTCGTCGCGTCCATTTCCGTCGAAATCGGCAGTCACGATCGTGTGACCGCCGTTGAGCGTGCCGATGACCTGACGGGACCACCCGTCGTCCTCCTCGAGGTGCACGACCACCTGGTCCCCGTGCCACGGTTCGATGGTGGCGAAATACGCCACGTCGCCAATGCGTCCCGTCTCCACCTCGCTCGAACCGCTGGCCGGCCACTCGGCCGGATCGCCCTCCGTGATCTGGGTGCGGACCCACTCGCCGTCGATGAACTGATGCACATGGACCCCGAGGAAGCTTGCGCTGAAGACGGCATCCCGGTCGGGGTCCTGCCACGGTTTGACCAGCAGTCCATGGACTACCCCTCCGTCTACGCTCGTGACCACGTGACGCGTCCAGTTCTCCGGGTCGTACCAGTAGATCGGCGTGTCATCTCGGTAGTCGGGCGAGGTGGAGGCTGAGCCGGCGAGCGGCGAGTTGATCAGCACTTTCCGACCGCTGCCGTCGATATCGGCCCAGCGCAGGCGATGAGCGGTCGGTGCGCGGTCGATCTCGCGCATGGTCCAGGGGGCGCGTGGGTCGTCGTTATGGGTCAGCAGTGATATGACCCCCAAGCTGTCTGCGTGCGTCGTCCCGAACTCGTGGGCGAGTACGAGCTCCGGAATGCCGTCGCCATCCAGATCGTGGGGCGCTAAATTGATCGATCGATTGAGTCCGTCGGCGATGAGGTGGCGCTCCCATCTCGGGTTTTCGTACCAGGCCAGCTGGTCGAGGCCCACCGACAGCGCTATGACGTCGAGGCGACCATCCGCGTTCATGTCCACCACGATCGGTTGGTAACCGCCCCGCTCGAGTGTCGCGATGGTGTGGGTGCGGAAGTGGACGTCGTTGGTGGTTGTCTGTGTCGTGGCCTCACAGGCCACGACGTGGGTGCTGACCAGGGCGATGGCGGCGAACGCTTGACCGATCCGCTTGAGGTTGACCATGAGCAACTCCTGAGAACGCTCAGGACGCTACCGGACCCTGCCGGTGTGAGGCAACGTCGTCTGCGGGTGTTTCAGGCGAGTCGCGCTCTTATAATCCGAGCAATTTGGTCGACGGAGGGAGAGTGGATGGTGGCATGCGGACGAACTTTGATGGTTGCGGTCGGTTTGTGTGGTCTGGCTGCGGTGTCGGCGGCGCAGCAAAAGAGCTTCGAGCAGACCGTCGAATTTGTTGCCGGGAGTCGGCTAGAGCTCCAGAGCGGCGCAGGCAGTGTCCGATTGACGGCCTGGGACCAGGAGCGCGTCGAGATTCGCGCTCGCATCGAGGCGCCGTCCGACGCAGCCTCAGCGCAGTCAGCGGTTGACGGGACGACGGTGGAGGTTCGCGGCAACCGTCGCTCGCTGCGAATCCGTTCCGACTACTCCGGGGTCTCTCGCTCCGGGCGTGGCTGGCGCGCAGGAGTGCCACACGTG
>CAJWMX010000082.1 GCA_913043805.1 uncultured Acidobacteriota bacterium
ACGAACGTGCGGTCGCCCTCGATCCCGCCCATGCCAAGGCGCACAACAACCTGGGCGTGGTCCGGCTCCGGCAGCGCGAGTGGCAGCGGGCCGTGGCGAGCTTCCGAACCGCGCTCGACCTGGAGCCGGCGAATCTGGATGCGGCGGTCAATCTTGCGCTGGCCCAGGACGGGGCAGGCGACCGGCAGCGGGCCACCCGTATCCTGTTCGACACCTTGGAGCGAGACGTCCGGTTTGCCCCGGCGCACTACAATTTGGCGAGGTTCTTCGAGCGCGCCGGCGACCCCCATCGGGCGGTTCAGCACTACGCGCGATTCCTGGAGTACGGCGGGACGGCGCATCCCGAACTGGTTGAACCGGTCCGGACGCGGCTCTCGGCGCTCCGCTCGAGCCAGACGGCCCGTTGACTCGACACTGAACGGATCGGCTCGCCTCGACGTTTTCTCAAGTGTCGGACTCGACCAACAGGTGTTAAGCGCATGGCGATTATCGAAACCCGCGACCTCTGGAAGACCTACCGCATGGGCAACGAAGACATCCACGCCCTGCGCGGAGTGTCCATCGAGATCGAGCGGGGCGAGTATGTGGCGATCATGGGGCCATCGGGGTCCGGCAAGTCCACCCTGATGAACCTGATCGGCTGTCTCGACACACCGTCCAAGGGGAGTTACCTCCTCAACGGGCATCAGGTGCGCGAGCTGGACGACGACGAGCTGGCGCGGATCCGCAACGAAGAGATCGGGTTCGTCTTCCAGACCTTCAACCTGCTGCCGCGCGCGACCGCGCTGCACAACGTGGAGCTTCCGCTCGTCTACGCCGGGATCTCGGGTGCCGACCGGCGTTCCCGGGCCATGCAGGCGCTCGAGCGGGTCGAGCTGGCGGACCGGGTCAGTCATCGGCCGAACGAACTGTCCGGCGGACAGCGTCAGCGTGTCGCCATCGCGCGGGCGCTGGTCAACACGCCGTCGATCCTGTTGGCGGACGAGCCGACCGGAAATCTCGACTCGAAGACCGGGCTTGAGATCATGACGCTGTTCGAGCGGTTGCACGCCACCGGCAACACCATCGTGCTCATTACCCATGAGCCCGAGATCGCCGAGTACGCGCACCGGGTCATCCACCTCCGCGACGGTGGGGTGGAGGAGGACGTGCGCCAGACGCATCGTTCACCCGCCATGGGCGCGACGCCCTGAACTCCGTCGTTCCCCAGATGTTCTTCGAGGTCGACGGCCTCACCACAGTGTTCCCGGTCGGTGGTCGGAACCAGCCCGCCCTGCGCGGTGTGAGCTTCGGTGTGGCGGCCGGAGAGACGCTGGCGCTGGTCGGTGAGTCCGGGTCTGGCAAGTCCATCACCGCGCTGTCCTGTCTTGGTCTGGTGCCGGCTCCCGGCCAGGCTGTCGAAGGCAGTGTGAGGTGGCGTGGACGCGATCTGCTACGGCTCTCGGAGCAGGAGCTTCACCGGGTGCGCGGGCGCGAGATCGGGCTGGCGCTGCAGGACACCGGGTCGGCGCTGAACCCGACGTTCACCGTCGGCGACCAGTTGCGCGAGACCATCCGGACGCACGACGGCCGGGCGCGCGAAGGCGGCGGTGATAGAGCGGCCGGACTGCTGGCGCGGGTGGGCATCCCCGATCCGGCCAGGTGCGTCGACGCCTATCCCCACCAGCTCTCGGGCGGTCTCCGGCTGCGCGTGGTCGTCGCCCTGGCGTTGGCTGGCGATCCGGCGCTGCCCATAGCCGACGAGCCGACGACCGGTCTCGACGCGACCACCCAGACGCATGTGGTCGAGTTGCTTCGGACGCTGGTCCGGACCGAGGGCTTGGCGCTGCTGCTCATCACGCATGACCTGCGCGTGGCCCGCCAGTGCGCCGACCGGGTGGCGGTCATGTACGCGGTGAGATCGTCGATGAGGCGTCGGCAGACACGCTGCTGGATGCCCCTGATCATCCCTACACGCGTGGACTGCTGGCCTCGTCACCATCCGGCGACGCGGCGCCGACCGGCATCGCGGGGACGGCGCCACGACTTGGCGCTTTTCCACCAGGGTGCGGCTTCGCGCCGCGTTGTGGCGAATGCGTGCTTCGTTGCGACGACGAGGCGCCGCCGCGCGTCGACCGTGGGAACCGCGCCGTGCGCTGCCATCTGTTCGAGCCGCCCGCATGACGCCGCTCGTCGAGGTCAACCGCCTGTCTCACCGCTATCACCGGCGTCGCTTTCTGCGTTCGGTCGATGCGGTCGACGCGGTGCGTGATTTCAGCTTCCACATCGAGTCGGGTGAGACGCTCGGTCTGGTGGGCGAGTCGGGCAGCGGCAAGACGACCGTTGCCCGCTGCATCCTCGGGCTGGTCTCGCCGACCTCCGGCGAGGTGCGCCTGGAGGGTCAGCTGGCGGGCGCGCGTCGCTCTCTCGCTCAGCGCCGGCTCGTGCAGCCGGTGTTCCAGGATCCGTTCTCGTCACTCGATCCCCGGTTCCCGATCGGCGCCAGCATCGAGGAACCGCTCGTGGTGCACCGGCAGGGCGGCCGAGACGAGCGGCGGCGGGTAGCCGAGCTCCTGATGCAGGTGGGGCTCGACCCGGAGCTGGCGTCGCGTCGACCTGGAGCGCTCAGTGGCGGGCAGCGTCAACGCGTGGCGCTAGCTCGAGCGCTGGCGCTGGCCCCGAAACTGCTCCTGCTTGACGAGCCGGTGTCGGCGCTCGATGCGTCGGTGGGCGCCAGGATTCTCGCCGAACTGGAGCGCCTCAAGACCTCCCTGCGGCTCGCCATCCTGTCCATTACCCACGACCTGCGTCTGGTCAGACAGCTGGCCGAACGTGTGGTGGTGATGCGACGGGGTGAAGTCGTCGAGCTCGCGCCAACGCGCGAGCTCTTCAGGCGACCGCGTCACCCCTACACGCGCGCGTTGCTGTCAGCTTCCGAGCTCCGGGCGGAGGTGGCGTCTGATGACGAGGAAGCCGAGGTCAAGCGTCCGCTGGTCGAGGTGGCATCGGGGCACTGGGCCTGCGTCTGACCCGAGGCGCCGTCAGCCGTCGTCGCGATACTCGCCAAACACCGCACGCAGCGTGTCGGCGATCTCGCCCACGGTGGCATGCGACTCGACCGCCGTGATGATGGGGGGGACAAGGTTGGTCTCGCCGCGAGCGGCTTGCCCGACGGCGTCGAGTGCCCGGGTCGTGGCGGCGTCGTCACGTGAGGCCCGCACGGCGGCCACTCGCGCCCGCTGATCCGCCTCGACCTGGGGGTCGATCCTGAGCACGTCGAACTGCACCGGATCTGGGTCGATATAGCGGTTCACGCCGACCACGATCCGATCGCCGGCATCGATCCCTTTCTGGGTTCGATACGCCGACTCCTGGATCTGCCGCTGGATGGCGCCCCGCTCGATCGCGGCGAGTGTGCCTCCCTGTTCGTCGATCTCGGCCAGAAGTGCGGTCGCGTCCGCCTCGATCGCGTCGGTGAGCTGTTCGATCGCGTAAGACCCGGCCACCGGGTCGACCGTGTTCGCGACTCCGGTTTCGCTGGCGATCAGTTGCTGCGTGCGAAGCGCGATCCGCGCCGACGTCTCCGTGGGGAGACCGAGCGCCTCGTCACGCCCGTTGCAGTGCAGCGACTGCGTGCCGCCGAGTACCGCGGCCATCGCCTGCAAGGCCACCCGCACGATGTTGTTGTCGGGCTGCTGGGCCGTCAGCGTGCTGCCCGCCGTCTGGGTGTGGAACCGCAACTGTTGCGCCTTCGGTTCGGTGGCGCCGAAGCGGTCCCTCATCAGCCGCGCCCAGAGCCGACGGGCGGCTCGAAACTTGGCGATCTCTTCGAGGAAGTCGTTGTCCGCCGAGAAAAAGAAGGAAAGACGACGCCCGAAGTGATTCACATCGAGCCCGGCCGACATCGCCGCCTCCACGTAGGCGATGGCGTCGGCGAAGGTAAAGGCTACTTCCTGCGCCGCCGTCGCTCCCGCCTCGCGGATGTGGTAGCCGCTGATCGAGACTGGGTGCCAGGCCGGGATCTCCGCGCCGCAGTAGGCCACCACGTCGGTGACGATACGTAGAGACGGTCGCGGAGGGAAGATGTAGGTGCCCCGGGCGATGTACTCCTTCAGGATGTCATTCTGTACGGTGCCGGCCAGCGAGCCTGGCGCCACGCCCTGGCGTCGCGCGGCGGCGACATAGAGGGCCAGCAGGATGATTGCCGTCGCGTTGATGGTCATCGACGTTGATACCTTGTCGAGCGGTATCTCGTCGAACAGGACCGCCATGTCCTCGATCGAATCGATGGCGACGCCCACCCGCCCGACCTCGCCAGCCGCCAGCGCGTGGTCCGAGTCGTAGCCGATCTGGGTGGGGAGATCGAACGCCACGCTCAGTCCGCTGACCCCCTGGTCGAGGAGATAGCGGTAGCGGGTGTTCGACTCGGCCGCGGTCCCGAAGCCGGCGTACTGCCGCATGCTCCAGGGGCGACCCCGATACATCGTCGGGTAGATGCCACGCGTGAACGGAAACGCTCCGGGGGTACCGAGCGCCTCCTCGGAGCGCCAGTCTCGCAGGTCCTCGGCCGTGGCCGTCTTCGACTCCATCGCGGCGATTGTAGTAGATCCTGGACCACGACCTGCCGGTTACGCCCGTCATGGTCTTGACACACCTATATATGGCGTATATCATTGCTTTGGGCCCTACATTTAGTTGCCTCCCTTGATGACCCTGGTTCGGTTTCAGCCTCGTCGAGAGGCGTCGTTCGCCGGTCAGACCGGGGTGTCCACAGCCCATTTGCCATACGGCGGCCCCAGACCCGCTTGGCGGCAGGCCACCATGCCGCTTGCCGAGGAGGTTCCAGGATGGACGATGTCGTGAACCGTTTGTCTCGAGAACTGGCGACCGCGATGGCCGCCGCCGTGGCCGACGATCAGCGGGTCGAAGCCTGCCGTGAGAAGGCGCGGGCTGCCGGCTACGACATGAAGGTGTCGCTCGAGGCCGTGATCGGCTTTGCCAACCGGTCTGAGGAGACCGCGCTCGCGCCCGCGGCGGTACGCGCCGAAGGCGAGACACCTCCGGACGACTCGACGACCGATGGTGATCAGGCTGAATCGAGCGATGCGCCGGGCGCCACCGTGCAGGTCATGAGCTCGAACGACCGCCGCTTCCTGCGGTCGTTGCGGATCGCGGCTGACGAGACCCCACAGGCGTAGGAACCCGTTCCTACGACCATTCCCTGAGGTCGCGACCGGTCATCTCCGCCGGTGGTGATATTCCGAGCACCCCGAGCATGGTCGGGGCGACGTCCCGCAGGGATCCGTCTCGCATCGGCATCCCGGCGTCGAGCCCCCGAGCCACCATCAGTACCGGCACCGGGTTGGTCGTGTGCGCGGTGTGGGGCCCATTCCGTTCCGCATCCCACATCTGTTCCGCGTTGCCATGGTCGGCGGTCACGACCAGCGTGCCATCGGATCCCAGCACCGCGGCGACGATCCGTTCGAGACACCGATCGAGCGTCTCCACCGCGGAGACGGTCGCCGCCATGTCGCCAGTGTGTCCGACCATGTCGGCGTTGGCGAAGTTGCAGATCACGACGTCGTGTCGGCAGGACTCCAGATCCGCCACCAGGTGGTCCGTGATGCCGGCCGCGCTCATCTCCGGCTGCAGGTCGTAGGTCGGGACCTTCGGTGACGGCACCAGGATCCGTTCCTCGACCGCCGAGGGTGTCTCCTCGCCGCAGTTGAAGAAGTAGGTGACGTGCGCGTACTTCTCGGTTTCGGCAAGCCGGAGGTTCGTCCGCCCGTGCTGGCTCAGCACGTCGGCCAGATTGCCGGAAAACGTCTGCGGCCCGAATGCGACCGGCAGTCCGAACGTCGCGTCGTACTCGGTGAGGGTCAGCATTCTGAGGCGGGGATGTCTCGTTCGCGTGAACCCGTCGAAGTCGTCGAAGGCGAGTGCTCGCGTCAATTGCCGAGCCCGATCGGCGCGATAGTTGAAAAAGACCACCGCGTCGTCGTCGTCCGGCCGTCCGATCGGGTCCCCGCGCTCGTCGACCACCACGCTCGGCTCGACGAACTCGTCGGTCACGTCGCTCGCATACGACTGCTCGACCAGCGCCACCGGATCGGTGCCCGTGGTGCCGATACCCGACACGATCGCGTCGTAGGCTCGCTGCGTGCGTTCCCAGCGCTTGTCGCGGTCCATGGCGTGGTAGCGGCCGCAGACCGAGGCGATCCGCGCGCTGCCTGAGTCCCGGCAGACGCGATCGAGTGCCGCCAGGTACTCGCGTCCTCCGGTCGGCGCCGTGTCGCGACCGTCCGTTAGGGCGTGTATGAACACCCGCGCAACGCCTCGACGAGCCGCCAGGCGCACAAGCGCTTCGAGGTGCCGCTGGTGCGAATGCACGCCGCCATCCGAGACCAGTCCGACGAGGTGCAGCGTCCGGTCCCGGCTGAGGCAGTGCTCGAGGCTGGCCGAGAGCTCGGGGTTGCTGTCGAGCTCGCCGGCCGCGATGGCCTGGTCGATCCGGGTCAGATCCTGGAACACGATCCGGCCCGCGCCGAGGTTCATGTGGCCCACCTCGGAGTTGCCCATCTGGCCGGCTGGGAGGCCGACCGCCTCGCCACAGGTCGTGAGCAGCGAGGACGGATAGGAGTCGCGCAGTGCCTGATACACCGGAGTGCGGGCGGTCCGGATAGCGTTCCCCTCCGGCCGGGGCGCTTCACCCCAGCCGTCGAGGACGACAAGCACGATGGGTCTCGAACTACTGGTCATGAGGTGTCGGGCGGATTCGCGGCCGGATGATACCACGCGTCCGATCGAGCGCCTCGGGCGTAACCTCTCGCAAAATCAACAGGTTGTGGCCATTCTGCGTCGCATTGACTTGCATCTCGCGGGTCCACTAAGATCGACGATGTCTCGGTTTTTATTTGCTGGTCTGGCCCCAGCCAGCGGTGAGGCAGCTGGGCGAGACCTGCGGACCGTGCCGATGGAGAGCGCGACTTTGTCGGCGTGGCTCCGCCTGCACACGAGGGACCGATGATCGTTCGAAGGAGAGCTCGTTTTATGACGTCGATTGTGGGATCCCGAGCCCGGGTGCTGATCTGGATCACGGCGCTCGCCCTGGCCGGCACGACTGGCTTGCAGGCTCAGGAACAGGAACGGACCGAGGAGGAAGATCGGGAGATCGTCTCGCTCGCGACAATCGTCGGGGCCGCACTCCAGGGGCAGATCGTGCCGACCGAGGAGCCGTTCGAGTGGGCCAACGATTACCTGAAGAGCAGCGAGCAGACGACGTTCATCCCGTTCACGCTGTCGGTCGAGCAGGCGAAGCTCAGCACTCCGGCGGTCGCGATGTACATCTTCGTCGCCGAAGCGGGCGCGGCGGGGACGCCCGCCGCCGACGGGGGCGCCGTTCCGCAGTTGCCCGAGCCGGCGTTCGAGGACGCCTATCACATCGATCTCGGGGCGCCCACGCCAACCGGGATGTATGAGATCCGGCGCGGCTTCTGGGCGCCGAGCGGCACCTATGACGTCTATGTCGCGCTCAGCGAGAGCGCCGTGCCCGACGGCACCGAAGCGACCACGATGATGCTGAAGAAGTCGGTCGACGTTCCCGACATGTGGGGAGCCCGACTGACGACCAGCAGTGTCATCCAGGCGACCCGGATCGAACCGTTGACCGAGCCGCCCCCGGCAGACCAGCAGCTGGCGAACCCGTACACGCTGGGCACGATGCGGATCGTGCCGAAGTCGACGCCGACCTATCTGACATCTGACGAGCTGTCGATCGTGTTCCTCGTCTACAACGTCGGGCTGACGCCGTCCGGTTTGCCGGATGTCGACGTCACCTACACCTTCAACACTCGCGGGGCGGCCGGGGTCGAGTACTTCAACCAGACCAACCCGCAGGCGTTCAACGAACAGACGCTGCCGCCCGGGTTCGACCTGGCGGCCGGTCACCAGCTGGTGGCTGGGCAAGCCGTGCCGCTGACGTCGTTCCCGGCTGCGGACTATCGACTCGACATCACGGTCACCGACAAGACCAATGGCGCGACCTTGACCCGGAACATAGAGTTCTCGGTATCGGCGTCCTGAGGCAGTCACGATGCATGTTCCCCATCGATTGCTCGTCGGCGCATCCGTCAGTGTGTGGTTCGGAACCCTTGGAGCCGCCGCGGTCACTGCGCAGGTTCCAGTGTCGGCATCGGCCGCCGGGCTGACAACCGCAGCGGTGGTGACCGGCGAGATCGTTGGCGCCGTCACCGACGCTGACGGCGAACCCCTCTCGGGCGCCCTGGTGTCGGTGTTCGGTCCCTCGGGGGCCGAGCTCGCCCGGTCCGAGCGCGACGGCGGGTTCTCCCTGTCGTCTTTGATTCCCGGGTCCTACCTGGTGCAGGTGCACCGCGCCGGGTTCGCGGCATCGCGTCGGGAGCTGGTGCTGGTCGTGTCCGGGCCGCCGGTCGTGCTGCCGATCTCGCTGGCTCCGGCGACCGAAGACGCTTCGGCGACATTGCTCGCTGGCGCGGCCCTTCCGACCCGGGCGATCGGCCTCCGAGAGGACGCGGAGGAAGACGCCGAGTCGGAGGACGTGGTCGGGACCACGGCGCCGCACGACCACAGTGAGCGGGCGTGGCGACTCCGTCGCGCGCGGCGCAGTGTCCTGAAGGACGCCGCCGCGGGTGGATTTCTGGGCGATTCCGACGACGCCGGTCATCTGGCGATGGATCGTAGCCTTGGGTCGTCCCCACTCGAGCGGCTCCCGCTGCGCGCCGAGGTCAACCTGCTCACTCGAGGGACGTTCGAGTCTCCGTCGCTCTTCGACGTTGGCCAGCCGCGGTCCGCCGGGATTGCCAACCTGTCGGTCGGCGCGCCGGTCTGGGGCGGCGACTGGTCGGCGCAAGGGGCGATGACGACGGGCGACGTGAGCTCCTGGGTGGTGGCGGGAGAGTGGGTCGCCGATTCGGATACGTCGCATCAGCTGGGGCTGGACGTGTCCTATGGGCGGCAGCAGTACCACGGCGGGAACCCCGCAGCCCTGACCGTCGGCTCAGAGAGCCGATATGCGGCGAGTTTCGGGGTGTCCGACCGGTGGACTCTGAGTCCAACCCTGACGGCCGACCTGGGCGCGCGGTACGCGACCTACGGCTACCTGCAGGAGCGAGGGCTGTTTAGCCCCCGCGCCGCGCTGACCTACGAGTTCACGCCGGGCGTTCGTCTGCGGGTCGCCGGGTCGCGTGAGGTCACGGCGCCGGGCGCCGAGGAGTTTCTCCCGCCGGCGG
>CAJWMX010000083.1 GCA_913043805.1 uncultured Acidobacteriota bacterium
TTCGTGGCTGCCACCCCGGGCCGCGGCGAGCGGGTGGCCGAGCTGCTCGCCGACTATGACCTGACCGCGTTGCCGGTCGACGAGACCGAGGGCACGCACGGCGCGGCCCTGCTGGTGGCGACGGGCCGGCTGACTCGCGGCTTCCGGTTGCCGGACGCCGGGTTCCTCGTCTTCAGCGAGCCGGACGTCTTCGACGAGGAGCGGCGGGCACGCGCGCCGGCGGCCAAGCCGACCCGCTCGTTCCTCTCCGATTTCCGAGACCTGAAGCTGGGTGACCACGTCGTGCACGTCGAGCACGGGGTGGGGCGATTCGTGGGGCTTCGGCAAATCCAGGTGGGGCTCGAGCAGCACGAGTTCATGGAGCTGCGCTACCACGGCGAGGACAAGCTCTTCGTGCCGGTCCAGCAGCTTGACCAGCTGCAGAAGTACACCGGGTCTACCCGTGCGTCGCTGGACAAGCTGGGCGGCACCAGCTGGAGCAAGACCAAGACCCGTGTCCGCAAGGCGATGCGGGACATGGCCGAGGAGCTGCTGAAGCTGTATGCGGCCCGCAAGGCCGTGCCAGGGCACGCGTTCAGCACCGACACCCACTGGCACCGCGAGTTTGACGACGCTTTCGCCTATGAACTGACCGCGGACCAGACCACGGCGATCCGCGACATCCGGCAGGACATGGAAGCGTCGACGCCGATGGACCGGCTGTTGTGCGGCGACGTCGGCTACGGCAAGACCGAGGTGGCGATGCGCGCCGCCTTCAAGGCGGTCATGGACGGCAAGCAGGTTGGCGTCCTTGCTCCCACGACGGTGCTGGCCTTCCAGCACTACAAGACGCTGGTCGACCGGTTCGCCGCCTTTCCGGTCCGCATCGACCTGGTCAGTCGCTTCCGCACCCGAGGCGAACAAGAGGAGACGCTGGCGCAACTGACCGAGGGCAAGCTCGACATCATCGTCGGCACGCACCGCCTGCTCTCCAAAGACGTGGTGTTCCGGGATCTGGGCCTGCTCGTCGTCGATGAGGAACAACGATTCGGCGTCGCGCACAAGGAGCGGATCAAGCAGATGCGGCGCCGGGTCGACGTGTTGACCATGACCGCCACTCCGATCCCGCGCACGCTCAACATGTCCCTCGTCGGGATTCGGGATATGTCGGTCATCGAGACCCCGCCCAAGGACCGTCAGTCGATCCAGACCAACGTGGTGCGGTTCGACCATCAGACGATCGCCCGCGCCATCCGCACCGAGCTCGAACGGGGCGGGCAGGTCTACTTCCTGCACAGCCGCGTAACGTCGATCTATGCGATGGGCGAGATCCTCACCCGGATGCTGCCGGAGGCCCGGATCGCGGTGGCCCATGGACAGATGGCCGAGGGAGAGCTCGAGCGCTGCATGGTCGACTTCGTGCAGCACAAGTACGACGTCCTGCTGGCGACGACAATCATCGAGAACGGGCTCGACATCCCCAACGCCAACACGATCATCATCAATCACGCCGAACGATTCGGGCTGGCCCAGCTCTATCAGCTCAGGGGTCGGGTCGGCCGATCCGACCGGCGTGCCTATGCCTACCTGCTGGTGCCGCCCGAGGGTTCGCTGTCCCCGGTGGCCCGCCAGCGGTTGTCGGCGATCCGCGAGTTCAGCGACCTTGGCAGCGGGTTTCGCGTGGCCGCGCTCGACCTCGAGATCCGCGGGGCGGGCAACCTGCTCGGTGGTGAGCAGAGTGGGCACATCGAATCGGTCGGGTTCGACCTGTACGTCAAGCTCCTCGAGCAGACCGTGCGCGAGCTCAAGGGCGAGGGGATCGAGGAGAACGTTCGCGCCACGGTGAATCTCGATGTCGACGTCAAGATCGACCAGCGCTACATTCCCGATACGAACCAGCGGCTAACCATCTACCGACGCGTCGCGGCCGCCCGCGACGAAACGGCGCTGTCCAGCCTCCTCGACGAGCTGCACGACCGCTACGGGCCGATCTCGCCGACGGTGGCCACCTTGGTCGAGTACGGGCGGCTGCGGGTGCTGGCCGACGAGCTCGGGGTGGAGACGATGGACCGGGATGGCGAGCAGGTCGTGTTGAAGTTTCGCGACACCACCCCGGTCGATCCGGTGCGGCTGGTGCGTTTCGTCGAGCGCCGGGGCGACCTTCGGATCAAGCCGCCGGCCACTCTGTTCGTCGACCTGCGCGCCCCCGGCGACACACCCCGCAGCGGCGGCAACCTGTCCTGGTGGACCGACCGCGCGCGGAGCGCCGACGTCCGCTCCGGCTTCTCCCGTTCCGATTATCAGCGTGAGGCCCGTCGTGGCCAGGACACGGAGGATCTGTTCGGTCGCATCAGCGCCATGCTGGTCGAGCTGGGAGGACTCCGGGCCGACGGGTAGCTCGGACGACCCGACCGCCGGCCCGGAAGACGCGTCTGTACGGGGTACAATCAAGAGCGGGGGAATGCACATGAACCACACGTGGAAACAGGAGCTCGCGGCCCTGGCGCTGGTCGCGCTGGGTGCGGGCGCGGCCGACGCCCAGACGTTGGAGTCGGGGCGCCCCGGGGCTCAGGTATTCGAGCGGATCATCGTCAAGATCAACGGCGACCCCTTCACCCAGACCGACCTCGAGGACGCGCAGATCACCGAGTTGCGAACCCGCGGCGTCATCGCGCAGACGGATGCCGAGCTCCGCGGCATCATTGCCGAGATCACGCCAGAAGTGCTGGCCGAAGCGGTCGATACCGTGCTGCTGGTGCAGCGCGGCCACGACTACGGGTTCCGTCTCAGCGACGAGCAGTTCGAGGAGATCCTGAACGGCATCAAGACCGACAACGGGCTCACCGACGACCAGCTGGAGATCGCCATCATGCAAGACCAGCAGATGACGATGCTCGAGTTCCGTCAGGCGGTGGAGGACCAGATGATGGTCGGCCAGGTCCAGCAGATCGAGATTCTGAACAAGATCTCGATGACCGACACCGAGGCGCGCGTCTACTACGACGACAACCTGGACGAGTTCATGCAGCCGGCCACGGTGACGCTCCGCGAGATCCTCATCGGCGCGGCTGACGCCAGCGGCGCGCTGGCGGAGGCCCAGGACAGGGCTGCGCTCGCTCGGGCCGAAGAGGCGCGGGCCAGGGTTCTGGCCGGCGAGGAGTTCGCCGATGTCGCCCGCGAGATGTCCGATGCCGCCTCCAAGGACAACGGAGGGCAGCTGGGTCCAATCGTTCGCTCGGATCTGAGCCAGGTCATTCTCGATCGGCTCGAGACGATGGAAGTCGGCGCCGTCGGTGAGATCGAAAAGACCCCGGCCGGCTACCAGATACTCCAGTTCGCCGCGGCGACCGAGGCTGCCCCCTCGTCCTACGATGACGTCCGAAACCGCATCATGGAAAACGTTTTCGACGAACGTCGCCTCGAAGCGTTGGACCGGTATCTGGGGACCTTGCGGGAGGACGCGATCATCGAGTGGGTCGACGAGGATCTGCAGGGCATCTACGAAGCTCAGGTCAGGTCGCGCGATGAGGCCCGTCGGGGCGCCTAGTCGTTCAGCATGGACACGGCGCCTCACAACCAGTCGGCGGGTCTGGCCGCCACCGGCGAGTACCAGACCGACTATCTCTGGTATGCCATCTGGACCCGTTCCCGCCACGAACAGGTTGTCCGCGAGCAGCTCGAACGGAAGCAGGTCGAGACCTTCCTTCCCACCATCACCCGGTGGAGCCGCTGGAAGGATCGGCGCAAGAAGATCGCGTGGCCGCTGTTTCCCGGCTACTGCTTCGCCCGCTTCGACGCCGAGCATCGGCTCGGTATCCTCCGCTGCACCGGCGTGGTCAACATCGTGTCGTTCGATGGCGAGCCGGCCGCGATCGCGCCGCACGAGATCGACGGCATCCGCCGGTTGGTGGACACGGATCTTCAGTACGATCCCTGTCCCCTCATCCGTGAAGGGATGATGGTCGAGGTGGTACACGGACCGTTGAAGGGCGTGGTGGGCCGGTTGATGCGAAAGGGCTCGCATGCGCGCCTGGTGCTGTCGGTCGACCTGATCGGACAAGCTGTGTCGGTCGAGGTCGACGCGGCAGACGTCAAGGCCTACTAGCTTTCCCGCCGAGGAGCCCGCCTCACTGCGTTGCCTTGCCAGGCGAACACCTCGCCGAGAAAGCGCACGCGAGGAGACGGGGACGACATGATGACCAAGAAGGCTGCGCCGAAGGTCGGGTCGGTGACACTCGACTCGCCGTTTGCCCTGGCGCCGATGGCGGGCATGACCGACACGGCGTTTCGTCGGCTCGTGAAGCGGCGGGGCGGTTGCGGGTTGGTGGTCACCGAGATGGTCAGCTCCGAGGGGCTGGTCCGCGGCATCGATCGGACGCTGGAGTACGCCGAGTACACCGAGGAAGAGCGGCCGGTGTCGATCCAGATCTTCGGCGGCGATCCGGACAAGATGGCCGACGCGGCACAGATTGTCGAGGGGCTGGGAGCCGACATCGTCGACGTGAACATGGGCTGCCCGGTCCCCAAGATCGCCAAGCATCATGCTGGTTGCAGTCTGATGCGGACGCCCGAGCATGCCGCGGGCGTGGTGCGAGCCATGACCGAGGCGGTCCGCATCCCGGTCACCGTGAAGATGCGGGCCGGCTGGGACGACGACCACATCAATGCGCCCCGGGTGGCCCGGTTGATGGAGGACGCCGGCGCATCCGCGGTAGCCGTACATGGGCGCACCGCGGCGCAGTCCTATACGGGTCGATCGGATTGGAGCCTGATCGATCGCGTGGCCCGGGACGTCGGGATCCCCGTGTTCGGAAGTGGCGACTGTGTGTCGCCCGAGGATCTGGTCGGACGGCTCGACGAAACCGCGGTCGCCGGCATCCTTGTGGGCCGGGGAGCGCTCCGCAACCCGTGGATCTTCGAGCAGGCCCAGCGCCTCGAGGCTGGCGCGGGCAGTGGAGCGGTGCCGGCGCACGATCGGGGTCGGTTCCTGCTGGCCTACATCGACCTCCTGCTTCGGGAGGGCACCAACGAGCGGGAGGGCTTCCGCCACTCGGCGGTGCGCGTCAGCGCCCGCAGTCGTCGAAAGCGGACCGCGGTCACGCGCGAGCGTTGGGTGATCAACAAGTTGCGGGCGCTCGGCTCTTGGTACACGAAGGGTGTGCACAACGGGTCGAAGCTGCGGATCGCGATCAACCAGGCCAGCTCGCTCGATGAGCTTCGCACGATCATCCGACACCACTTCGAGCTGAATGACGAGGCCGACACGCCGGCGGCGGACGGCCTGGAACGGGCCGGCTCGGTGTCGCTCGCCTGATGCCCCGGTTGATTGAACGTCCCACCGTGATCGAGGCGGCCGGTAACCTGCCGAAGCGGATCGAGGAGTACGCCGGACATGTCAACACCGGTCACGGTGGAGTCAGCGTGGCGCGCATGGTGTCCCCCTCCGGGTGGGTCGAGCCGGGTCAGCGACCGGAGTTCGAGGAGATCACGGTGGTGATCCGGGGGATGCTCCGCGTGGAGCATGAGCACGGGGTCCTGGAGGTACGGGCAGGCCAGGCCGTGGTAGCGGTCCCTGGTGAATGGATCCGCTACAGCAGTCCCGAACCGGACGGGGCGGAGTACGTCGCTGTCTGTCTGCCCGCGTTCTCGCCTGACACCGTCCATCGCGACGCTGAGTAGTGGGTCTGGTTCCGGCTCTTGCGACCCTGGCGCCCGGGGCACCCGTCTGTATCATCCGCAGCCTGCGCGTGACCGTTTCTCCGGAGATGTACCGATGAGGAAGAGTGGCTGGATCGCGGCGTGTGCGTTCTCGCTGACGGCCGGCGTCGCCGTCCTGGCCGCAGGGGCCGGGCCGGAGGACTGGGTGAACGAGCTGTCGCCCATCAGCGCCGCCGACTGGGACTACGACAAAGCGGCGCATCTGATTGAGCGTGCAGGGTTTGGCGCAACCCCCGAGGAGATTGAACGGCTGGCGGCCATGAGCCCCGAGGCGGCCGTGAACTCGCTGGTCGAGTTCGACCGCATCGACAACAGCCAGACTCCCGCGTTCGACCCGTCTCCGATCTGGGATCCGGAAATGGATCCGTTTCCCAAGAGCCGCGCCGACGCCGTCCGGATCGCCCGCGAGACCGGCTCGTCGATGGGTGTCGCGATGCTTCCCGAGGGGGAGAGCCGCCGGTTGCAGCCGGTGGTCAACAAGTTCTTCTACGGGCTGCGCTCGAACACGATCGAGACCCAGCGACTGGCGATCTGGTTCGGCGAGCGGATGTTGACCACGCGTCGGCCCCTGGAAGAGAAGCTGACGCTGTTCTGGCACGGGCACTTCGCGACCGGGAACACCAAGGTGCGCGATACCCGCATGATGCACCAGCAGAACGAGATGCTGCGGGCGCACGCGGCCGGTAATTTCCGCGACCTGCTGCTCGGGATCCTCACCGATCTGGATGACGGCAACCTGAAGATGACGACCGATTTCCGGAGGGTCTACGCCACGATGATCGAGCAGTGGCTGGGCTACGAGGATTCGGCGGCGATTCTGAAAGGCAGCTACGAGCCGCTCGGCCTCTTCGCCTAGGTTTCCTGGCGATCCGTCCGCGTGGACGGCGTTGCAACCTCGGTCACAGCCACCCGGGCTGCTTCCTCGGTCGCGCCTTGCCACACGAACGGCTTGCCAAGAAACCGCTTCTATTCAGGCAGCAGCCGTCTCACTTTTTCCACGAGCGTGGTCCGCTTTAGCCCCAGCCGCTGAGCGGCCTGCTGTTTGTTCCCGTCGGTTTCCGCCAGCGCCTGCTGGATGAACCGTCGTTCTAGCGTGGCGATGTAGGCTGGCAGGTCCACGCCCTCTTCCGGAATCTCCACCGCCGGTGGCTGACCGACGCCGGCGCCTTCTCTGAGCTCAGGAGGCAGATCCGCGATGTCGAGCTGCGTCCGATCCCGGCCAAGCGCCAGGGCCCGCTCGACGACGTTTTCGAGCTGCCGAATGTTGCCCGGCCAGCCGAACCCCATCAACTGCCGCATCGCTTCCTGCGTGATCCGGACCTCTCGTCGTTCGCCGTCCTGACCCGTCAGGCGCTCGACGAAGTGCTGTACCAGCAGCGGGATGTCGTCTCGGCGCTCTCGCAGAGGCGGTAGACGGACGGGGATGACGTTCAACCGATAGAACAGGTCCTCCCGGAACTCGCCGTTGGCGACCATCTGCGCCAGGTCGGCATTGGTGGCGGCGATGATCCGGACGTCGATCCGGATCGTGCGGGTGTCTCCGAGACGCTCCAGTTCCCGCTCCTGCAGCACGCGCAGCAGCTTGACCTGAAGACCGGGTGGCATGGTGCCGACCTCATCCAGGAACACCGTCCCGCGGTCAGCGGCCTCCAGGCGTCCCGCCCGATTGCTGACAGCTCCGGTGTAGGCACCGCGCACGTGGCCGAACAGCTCCGCTTCGAGCAGGTTCTCCGGGAGCGCGCCGCAGCTGAGGGCCACGAAGCGGTGCGATCGCCGAGCGCTGTTGTGGTGAATCGCCCGCGCCGCAAGCTCCTTTCCCGTTCCGGTCTCTCCGGTGATCAGCACCGTGCTCGAGGTACTGGCCACGGTCTCCAGTAACTCGAACAGCTCGCGCATCGACGCGCTCCGACCCACGAGCTCGTCAAACCGGTAGCGCTCCTCGAGCTGCGATCGGAGGTAGGCGTTCTCTGAGCGGAGCCGACGTTGCTCGAGCGCCGACGACAGGACATGCAGCAGTTGGTCGAACTGGAAAGGCTTGGTGATGAACTCCGCGGCCCCACGTTTGATCGCGTCGACGGCATCCTTGACCGTGCCGAATCCGGTGACCACGATGCAGACGATCTCCGGATAGCGCTCCAGTGCGGCCTCGAGTACCGCGGTTCCATCAATGCCCGGGAGCCGCAGGTCGGTCAGCACGATGTCGAAGGCGAACTCGGCCAGCTGTTCAATGGCGGCCTCACCGCTTTCGGCCTCCACCACCCGGTAGCCGTGCTCCGCCAGCCGTTCGGCGGTAGCTTGGCGAAGCGGCGCCTCGTCCTCGACGATGAGCAGATGTGTTTCTCTATCAGCCATTTACACGAAATCGCCAACACTTTGACACTGCCACGACTGGGCCGTCAAGGCGCCCGTTCAGGTCGATTCGTCATAGGGACTAATGACGGGGAGACGCCGTGCCGATACCACCCTTTGAGCCTGCGAAGGGACGTTGACGGAGCCACGCACGGTGGCGTGGAGCGGGGATGATGCAGGCCGGATGCGAGCGCCAGAGATGATAGTCGATAGGAAAACGATCTCGATCATGAAGGCCTGCGAGCTGGTGGGCGTCAGCCGTCGCACGATCTACAACTGGATTGCCGGCGGTAAGGTCGAATACGTCCGGACGGCGGGCGGTTCGGTCCGCATCTTCGTCGACACCCTCTGGCGCGAGCCGGATGCCGGGTCGGCCCCGATTACGTCGGCGCATTCCGACCGCTAGGCCCTACGCCAAACGCGGATCGAGGTCATGCGCAGCCAGGTACCGTTTCCGTATCTACGACCGGATCCTCTAGAGATGGACCAGCCGACCGATATCGGCGCCCTTTTCCATCGGCTGAACAACCAGCTCGGCATCATTCTCGCGAATGCCGAGCTGCTCGAGGGCAAACTGGCCGACAGCGCCAGCCGTGCCCGCGCCGAGCAGATCGTGTCCAGCGCGGTCGAGGCGATCAGCGCCGCTCGGCACATTCGCGAACGCTGCCAGGACCGCTAGCCAGCGGCTCCGCCCCCGCACCCCTCCGTTCCGGCGACCATCGTCAATATATTGACGAACACTGCGACCTAGACCGTCGCTTTTTTGGCGGATTGTCGTGGTTCTTGATGAGGCGGCCTTCCGACCAGAATTCGACACATGTCTATAAATAACTGATTTTAAATATCTTACTTGTCGTAAATCTGGCCAGGTGGAACCACGGAACCACCTAACACATGCTGGCACCGCGCTTGCGATAACGGTGGGCTCGCACATACGGCGCTGTCATCACGATGGCGCCGGAACCAATGCCGGAGGCAGAAGCGTGACGACCAAAACCCAAGTGCTCGACGACAAGGACCAAGACCGCATCACTGCGAGCCTGCCGTTCGTCGAAGCGCTGGCGCGCCGCATGGCGGCGTCGATGCCGCACTCAATCGACCTGGGCGACCTCGTTCAGGACGGGATGATCGGCCTCATCGACGCGGCGCATCGATTCGACGAGAAGCGCGGCATCAAATTCGAGACCTTTG
>CAJWMX010000084.1 GCA_913043805.1 uncultured Acidobacteriota bacterium
TCATCGAGATCTCGATCCGGCCCCGACGTCCTTCCCGCTCGAAGGCCAGCACCAGATCGTCACCATCCTTGGAGATATCGCTCACGCTGACCGCGCCGCCGCGGCCACCCTCGATGCGCGCCGCCACCATGCCACCGTCGTCACTGATGGCGATGGTCTGCGAGTTTGTGCCACCCCGAGGCGTCTCCATGTCGACGACCCAGGCCCCCATGAACTCGGACGCCTCCGAGGCGGCCAGCTCCGACGCTTGACCGGCCCACGCCGTTCCGGCGAGCAACATCACCCCGAAGACCGCTACCGCACATAGACCACGCCTCACCATTCCTTTGGCTCCTCTCGCGGATTCGTCCGCCCCATCATCCTGCTCGGCAGGACGGCTCCATCTTGTCGACCGTTTACGAGCCGTCATTATTCCGCCCGAGATCGCCCGAGACGGAGACGCTCAGTCCACGATGGCCTGATAGGTCATCGACGCCATGTCCGGGCGGACGTTCAGGTGCACGTAGGGTCGCAGCTGCTGCAGCACCATGCCGATCAGCTCCTCTTCGGGATCGATCCAGAAGATGGTGCCAAACGCGCCGCTCCAGTAGTAGGTCCCCTCCGACCGCGGCGTCGCCGCCGGGCCGAGGTCGGTCACGACCGCGTAGCCCAGACCGAAGCCATACCCTGGACCCGCCAGCCAGATCTCCTTGTCACCGGTGTGGTTGGCCGTGATCATCTCGATGGTCTTGCGGCTCAAGATCCGGACGCCATCGAGCTCGCCGCCATTCAGCATCATCTGGCTGAACCGGAAGTAGTCGCGCGCGGTCGAGACCAGTCCGCCCGCCCCGCTGAAATAGGTGTGCGGCTCAGTCACATAGCGGCTGTCCGCTGACGGCGCCTCGGACAGCACGATCTGGTTGTCGTCGCCGGGTCCATAGAGCGCCGCGAACCGGTCGAGCTTCGACTCGGGCAGATAGAAGTGGGTGTCCGTCATGTCGAGCGGCTCGAAGATCCGCTCCTTGAAGAACTCGTCGAGCGTCTGCCCGGACATCACTTCAACAAGGCGGCCCACGATGTCGGTGGCTCGGCCATACTCCCAGTGCTCGCCCGGGTGGAAGTTGAGCGGCAGCTCTGCCAGCCGCTCGAGCATGTCGCCGACGGTGTCCCCCGGCTGCGTCTGGGCCGACATCCGCATGAACTCGGGCTGGGTGATGCCCCGGTAGCTGTTGGCCAACCCGGCCGTGTGAGTCAGGATCTGCTGCACGTTGATCGGACTGTTGGCCGGCACCGTGTCAAAACGCCCCGTGATCCGGGCGCCGGGCGGCGCGGGCACCGCCACGCGCATGTCCGCGAACTCGGGCAGCCACTTCGAGATGGGGTCGCGCAGCTGGAAGTGCCCTTCCTCGTACATCATCATCAGCGCCACCGAGGCTATCGGCTTGGTCATCGACGCGATGCGGAAGATGCTGTCGTGGGTCATGGGCGAGGCGCTCTCCACATCCCGCTGCCCCAGGGCCGAGAAGTGGACGACCTTGCCGTGGCGCGCGACCAGGGTGACGACGCCCGCGGTCTCGCCGCGGTCGATGTACCCCTGCATCACCTGGTCGATCCGCTCCAGTCGCTCGGAGGACATGCCGACATCGGCGGCCTCTGCAGTCGGGACGCCATCCATCTTCGGCAGATCCGCTTCGGCGCCAGCCAATCCGGCGGTCACCCCGACCGCTCCCACCAACACCAGACCGAGCCACTTTGCTGTCAAGGTCCTCATCTCACTCCTCCCGCGCGCCTCACGGCGCGCGTCGCCATGTCACGTGCCCGCGATTATACGGCGCGGCGCCGACGCGGCCAGACGCGCGAGGGATAATCGCGCCATGCGCAGCCTGCTCGGAACCCTCCTGATGTCGGCGCTCGCTCTTGCCGCGATAGCGCTACCCCGAGCGCAGCCGGCCACCGGCCTCGACGTCATGAGCTCGGGCGGCTTCACCGCCGCCTACCAGGAGCTCGCCGTCGCCTTTACCGCAGCGACCGGCATCGAGCTACGCACCATCTACGGCGCCTCGATGGGCGACGCTCCCACCTCCATCCCGAGCCGGCTCGACCGCGACGAACGTGCCGACGTGGTGATTCTCGCTCGCGAGGGCCTCGACCGCCTGGTCGCGGCGGGTCACGTCATCGCCGGCAGCGAGGTCGACCTGGCGTCGTCGCTGGTCGGCATGGCTGTCCGGGAGGGTGACCCGCCGCCCGACATCAGTTCGGTCGACGCCTTCGTGGCGACCCTGCTCGCGGCCGAGTCGGTCGCCTACTCCGCCAGCGCGAGCGGCACGTATCTGGCCACCGAGCTCTTCCCGCGCCTGGGGATCGCCGAGGAGATGACGCTCAAGAGTACGCGCGTCGTAGGCGAACGGGTTGGGGCCGTGGTGGCGCGGGGCGAAGCCGCGATCGGGTTCCAGCAGGTCAGCGAGCTGTTACCGATCGAGGGCATCACCTACGTGGGCCCGATCCCGAACCGGGTGCAGAGCGTCACCACCTTCTCGGCCGGGGTGACCACCACCACCACGCGCCCGGACGAAGCGAGTCGACTCATCCGGTTCCTGGCTTCTCCGGAGGCGGCACCGGTCATTGCCGACACCGGGATGCGTCCAGCCGGCTGACGCATTTTCTTCGGAACAAAAGTAAACCACCTGACAGTCGAATGCGTCTCACCTTACAGACGTAAGGAGCACGCATGAGACTCGACACCTTCCTCAACGCCACCGACAGCGCCGCCACAACCCAGCTCCGCCGCGCGATGACCGTCGCGCTCGCGCTTGAGGTTCCTCACGACCATAACGGCTACACGCGGTTCTACCGTCGAGTTCTGGAACAGCTCGAGGCCGAGCGCCAGGATCCGAGACATACGCTGAACACCCATCTCACCCCGGCAGCGTGATCAGCGCCGCATGATCGCGTCGAACCGCCTGAGCAACCACCACACCACGGCCACGTTGACCACGAGGCCGACCAGCGCGCCCCCCCAGTAGGCCTCACCGGCCGCCGCTAGCCACAACGCCTTCATCGGCCAGTATCCGGGCACGAGCCCGGCCAGCCATTGCCACGGAGCCGGGACGAAGTACGCGAGCACCGGCAATGACCCGACGGCGTTGATGACCTTGGTCAGCGCCAAGCCGGTGATCTTGTTCTCGGCGAAGGTCGCCAGGAACAATGCCGCCGCTGGTCCCGCGAACGACGCCAGACCGGAGATCACCAGCAGATCGACGATCGGCAGCGGAGCGATGCCCACCAGTGGGTAGGTCACGATGGTGAGCACGAACGACAACGCCAGCGGCAGGGTGATCCGGTAGGCGAGGTAGCTGCCAACCGGGAGCGGGGTGACCAGCAGTGCCGTCAGCGTGCGATCGTCCCGCTCGTCCAGCAGAAGAAACCCCACGACCACACCGACGGTCCCGGCCGCGGTGCCGACATACATGCTCATGACCAGGTCGTAGTACGGCAGCAGGTCGAAGCCAAGACGCACCTGCAGCGCGGTCGTGAGGGCCGGCACGCCGTACCGGTACAGCAGGACCAGCACGGCCATCAGCACCGTCAACCCCAGCAACAGGCGCTCGCGCCGGATGTTCTTGATGTCGACCGGGCCGAACACCCGATACGCCGTCAACACCCAGCGAATGGTGGCGTCCATGTGCACGATCACCCATGCGCCCGGACGTAGGTCACGAAACGGTGGCGTGCCCACCGATAGGTGACCCACACCCACACGGCGGACCCGACGAGCCCCAGAACCAGTTCCGCGGTCACGCCGGGCGCATAGGCCGAACGCAACACGAGCAGGCCGGGAAGGATCGGATGCCAGAAGAACGCCCACCAGGCACCGACCTCGAAATGCGGCAGCAGTGGGATCTGGAGGAGGGTCACGAACACGATCGACGGCAAGAGGAACTCGTTGATCGACTCGTAGCGCGCCGCGGCGACCAACCCGAGCAAGGTGTAGGTCACACCGAGCAGCATCGCGCCTCCAACCAGCTGCGGCCATCCGCTCGCTCCGAAGAACCAGAACGCGATGGCCAGCGTCTCGACCGCCGCGAGCGCCGACAGCGACAGTGCCCGGGCGGACAGATACTCGCCGGTCCGGAGCGGCGTCGTGGCCAGCGCCGTGAGCATCCCCTCGCCCCGCTCGAACAACACCAACCCGACCACGAAGTAGAACGTGGTGGTAACCAAGTTCACCACCACGAACGCCGGCACGAGCAGGTCGGGGCTGGGCTGGAGGTCGGCCGGGACAAAGGCGAGGAGCAGAATCCAGAACGAGATGACGAACACGCTGACGGCGACCAGTCGGTAGCGGACCATCAACATGCCGTCGCGGTAGAGCGAAGCCAGAAAGCGCGTCACGACAAGGCGCTCCCCGTTACCCGGACGAAGATCTCCTCCAGTGTGGTTTCCTGGGTGTGGATGGTCTGCACCCGGCCGCTGCGCAACGCCTGGAGAAAGCCCGGATCCGAGCCGAGCCCGTCGAGCGCATGCTCCGACACGGACCTGCCGTCCGGCCCATCGAGCTCCACCCGCACCGTGCGTCGGCCGTGCTCCAGCTTGAGCGCCCGTGGGGCATCGACCAGAGCGAGACGACCGTCGACGATGAAGGCGACGCGATCGCACAATTCGTCGGCCACCACCATGTCGTGGGTAGTGAGGAACACGGTGGCGCCCACCTCCCGGCGCTCGCGGATCAGCTCGCGGATGGACCGGCTCGTCACCGGGTCGAGACCGGCGGTGGGCTCGTCGAGGAACAGGAGCTCTGGTTTCGACAGCAGCGCTCGCGCCACGTTCAAGCGGCCGCGCATCCCCTTGGAGAACTCGGCCACCCGCTTGTCCCGGTCAGCCTCGAGTCCAACCTGCGCCAGCACGGTGCGCGGGTCTTCGGTGGGGCCCGTATAGAGCGACCGGAAATAGTCGAGGTTCTCGAGCGCAGTGAGCTTGAGGTGATGATTGGGGAACTCGAACGAGACCCCAAGCCGCTCGTAGTAGTCGGACGACCACTCACCCAGGTCACGGCCGAACACGGCGATCCGGCCCTCGTAACCGGTCAGCAGACCGATGAGTAGCTTCTGGGTCGTGCTCTTGCCGGCGCCGCTGGGACCGAGGAACCCGAAGATCTCGCCAGCCGGTATCTCGAAGGCCAGATCCGTCACGGCCGGGGCGGCGCCCCCCTGGTAGGTGAAGCGAACCCCGTCAACCCGAACGACCGACTTTGCCATGCGTCGCCAGCTCGCCGGCGTCACTTCGCCAGCGGATCGGGCCGTAACTGAAAGCGCACCACCTTGCTCGGCGTGCCCTTCCCGGTCTCGGCATGGAACGGTGCCCGCGTGCTCCAGGTGGCGTACAGGCCGCGCCCCTTCCAGCCGCCATCGGGATCGTCAATCCTCCCGTCCAGCCACTTGGTATAGAACCCCAGCGGATAGGGGACCCGCATGACCACCCACTCGCCGTCCCGCAGCGCCAGCAGCCCCTCCGACGCGTTGCCCGTGCTGATCGGGATGTCGCGGCCCAGCCCGAAGGTGTCGAACTGATCCACCCAGGCATAGTAGGAGCCTTCGGCGCTACCCGATCCCTCGACCCCTTTCATCTGGGGCAACGGCTCCTCATAGAAGGTCCAGCCCTCGGGGCAGTGACGGCCCGTCGCGTCAGGTCCATTCAGCGGTCCGCGACACCGGCTCCGGTCGAAGCTGGCCAGGTGGCCGCTGGCGAGCGGGGTCCAGACGACGCCGTTTCGGTCGATGTCCATGCCGCGCGGCGAGTACACGTTCTGCTCGCTGGCTCCGGGGTCGTCGAACGGCACCTCGAAGATCTCGGTCAGCCCCGTCTCCGACGGGTTCTCACCCGGCACGAACCGCAGCAGGGCGCCTGGCATCCCCAGGGAGGACCCCCAGACGCTTCCATCATTGGGGTCGACCGACACCCCGTAGAACCCGGAACGAATCCGAGTGTCCTTGGTCGGCTCGACGGGCTCTCCCGGCTCGGTCCACTCGTCACGCCGACCGTTGCCGTTGGTGTCGAGTATCAGGGGGCTCCATCCCTGCGACGCCATCTCATCCCCCGACGCGAGAAACTGATTGGTGTCGAGCCAGCCGATCACCTGACCACCGCCACTCGTCCACAGGGTGTTGTTGTCGTCCTCCGCGAAGATGAGGTGGTGGGTCGAGTAGCAGGTCCCGATGAGCGTAATCTCGCCGTCGGCCGGGTCATACACCGCCAGGTGACGTCCGGCCCGGGCGTTTGGGAACGCCTGCGCCGACGGATGCTCGGACCCCTCCAGACACTCGGGCGGGTTGTCGGGTCCCCGCACTCGAGAGGTCAGCCAGACCCGACCGTCCTGGTCGAGCATCGGGTTGTGGATATTGGTCTGGCTGTTCCAGATGGCCTCGTCTCCCCAGTAGGGCGAGGACGCCATGGGGGGACCCGCCGCCAACGGGGTGTCGGGATCACGCACAGGCACCGGAATCTCCCGGATCGCGTTGGCGACCGGGTCGAGCACCGGCACGTAGTCGGCGCTGGCCTCCAAGGCGCCGTAGATCGGCCCGTTGGCGTTCACCGTGGGGTCCCGCTTGTCGGTCGACACCTCATCGTGGAGATAGGCTTTCGGGTCGGCCCAGTCCCACTGGGTGATGACCACATTGCGCTCGACGCCCTGCGGCCGTGCGGGGGCCTCCGTGGGCAGTTCGCCCGCCATGATGCGGCCGGTCCAGTCGGCATACATCTGAAGCGCGCGCTGCCGCCCCAGTCGTTCGAGGCCACCCACCATGCTGCCGCCCGCCTGGCCTGACTGAATCCGGCGGTCCCACGCTTCGACCAGTGAGTCGAACCCGCCCAGTTCCGGCGGGATCTCCCGAGTCGCCTTGTTCCCGAGCGCGTGGCACGCCGTACAGCCGCCCGACTTCAACCCGCGGAGCCAGGCGGCCTGACTGGTCACGTTCGGCGAGATGCCGTTGCCCTCCTGCCCGGTACCCGGAAACTCGTCGTGCCCCGGCGCCTCGAGCAAGGCGTACCAGTAGCCGGCAGGGTAGTACTGAGCAGCCGCACTGGCGTCGGGCGCCGCCACCGCCCGGTGCTCCAGCCGGTCCCCTGGCGAGGCCGGCAGCTTGGAAGAATCGATCAGACCGTACCCACGGACCCAGACCTCATAGGTCGCCGCGGGCAGGTCGGGAATCAGGTATCGGCCGCGCTCGTCGGTGACCACGGTCCGGTTGAAAGGGGTGGGCAACTCCGTGGTCTCGGCAATCACCCACACCCCGGCTTCGGGCCCGTCCGGCCCGGTGACCACCCCGCCGATGTCGTCGGCATCGATGGCGACCGCCGGTTGAGCGGTGAGCGCGGTGTCGCACGACACCGTGCCAACGAGCGCGAGCAGACCGACCACCGCGACGACTGCGTTTCTGGCCCTCATCGTTGCTCTCCCGTCTGCGCCGACTCGGTCGGCCTGTTCCTCTCTACGCCGATGGCGCCTGGGCATTCGACTACGGCAGAGCCAGCGCCACCCACTCGCTTTCCATCCCGGTCCAACCCACCGTCACGACGATGTACTGCTTCCCATCAGCCATGTAGGTGATCGGCGCGGCGCTGGTGCCGCCCGGCAACTCGATATCGGCCACGGTCTCGCCCGTCGCCTTGTCATAGGCGCGTAGCACCTTCCCGCCAACGAACTCGGGCAACACCACCATGCCGCGATCGACGCCCTCGCCCAGGAAAAGCAGCGTCCGGGTAATGAGCGGCGACACGCGACCGGCCTGTCCCAGGGGGGGCAGGTCGAGCCCGGCCAGCGCGGGATGGTCCTTCGGGCCCTCTCCGTTGGGTACGCTCCAGCGGATCTCGCCGGCGTTCAGGTCGATCGCCACCAGGCTGCCCCACGGTGGCTTGAGCAGCGGCAACCCCTGTGGTCCTTCGGCGACGTTCAGCGACTCCATGACGAAGTCGACGTCGGACCGCGGATGCTCGGAGCGGACCAGACCGACCACCGCGGGGTTGCGCACGGTGGGGATATACAGCCAGCCGGTGTCGGGGTCGATGCCGGCGCCGCTCCAGTCGGCCCCACCGACCAGCCCGGGCGCCTGCAGGGTTCCCAGCGTCCCCCCCGGCCCCTCATCGATGATGGTCGGCGGCGTGAACAGCGGCCCCGAGACGTAGCGGGCGAAGATCTCGCGCGCCTCGCGGTTCAGTTCCGGCGTCACATCGTTCAGGTCGTCGATGGTGACGCCCTGATGCTCGAATGGCGGCGGCTTGGTCGGAAACGGCTGCGTCGGTGCGTACCACTCCCCCGGCACGTCGCCGGCCGCGACCGGCCGCTCCTCGATCGGCCAGACCGGTTCGCCGGTGGCGCGGTCGAAGACATACGTGAACCCCTGCTTGCTGACGATGGCGACCGCCTTGATGTCCCGGCCATCGACGGTGATGTCGACCAGGTTCGGAGCAGCCGGAAAATCGTAGTCCCACAGGCCGTGGTGCACCGCCTGGAAGTGCCAGACCAGTTCCCCCGTTCGCGCGTCGAGACAGACCAGACTTTCCGCGAACAGGTTGTCGCCCGGTCGATGTCCGCCGTAGTAGTCGTTGGTCGGGGTCGAAAGCGGCAGATAGACGAGCCCGAGCTCGTCGTCGCCACTGGGCCAGGCCCACATGTTGGTGTTGCCGGTGTACTCCCAGGACGGCCGGTCTTCGTTCGGCGCGATCAGCCAGGTGTCGTTGCCGACCTCGCCGTCCTGGGGCACCGTGTGGAAGATCCACAGCTGCTCGCCGGTCCGGACGTCGAAACCCCGCACGTCGCCCGGCGCCGCCTCCTTGCGGGCCGGCTGGGTACGGTTGACGTAGTCGGTGTTGGCCGACCCGATGATGACCACGTCGTTGACCACGAGCGGCGCTGAGCGCCACACGAACCGCTCGACCGGTCGGGTGTCGTAGCCGAGTGTGAGATCGACCGCGCCGTCGTCACCGAAGTCGGCATACCGAGCCCCGGTCTCCGCGTTGAGCGCCACCAGATCGGAGCCCACGACGGCCACCACCCGCGCATCGTCGCTCTCCCCGTCTTCCCAGTAGGCGACGCCCCTGCTCCCGCTGCCAACCCGGTCGACACCCTCGGGCAACGGATCGAACCAGAC
>CAJWMX010000085.1 GCA_913043805.1 uncultured Acidobacteriota bacterium
GGGCTTTGGGCTTTGGGCTTTGGGCTTTGGGGAGAGCTTCCGGTCGTTATTGACCGCCCTGCCCCAACTCCTGCACTCTCGCGCCGGCCAACATATTCATCAGCCCATAGTTCCCTTCATGGCAGGCGTACTCGTACATGGGCTCGCCCCGCTTCATCGGAAGTGACACGGTGAAGGGCGCGGTGAACGTCGCCGGGTCGTCCACCGTGTACTCGTAGAGCAGCGTGTCGTCACCAACGCGGCTGAACCGCTCGGTCAGGCGCAGGGTGATGCCGCTTCCGACCGAGTGGGCCACCGACGGATTGAAGCTCGCGGTCTTGTCGGTGAAGTTCCGAGACTCCACGACCAACACATCCCCGTCCCAGTAGCCGCGTGAGTCGCCGAGCCACTGGGTGATCTCCTCGGGCAGATGATCGCGCCCGTCGAGGGGCACGATCCGTGCGTCGTGCACCATCTCGTTCATGATCACGACGTGATCCGGAGTCTGGAAGATCTGGATGTTCTGGTTGTAACCGGCCGGGACTATCGGTGGCCCCGAGTTGAACCCGAGCAGGCACCGCTCGGCAAGCCCCCGATCCTCCCAGTGTTCGGCCCCGATCCCGGCGGCCCGGACCCGAACCGGACGCTCGCCAGGAAGATCCTCTCCAAGCGACAGCGTCACCATCTCGACCCCGGGAGCAAGGTCGGGCAACCGGCCGCTGGGCGGGTCGACGATGAGCGACGTCCGTGCGCCGTCGACCACCGAGGCCCCCTGATCCACCCAGTACTGGTTGTAGGCACCGACGTTCCCCCCCACGGGTAGCGGAGCGTCCCGCACGTCACTCGGCGCGAATGCCGCGCGTTCACGCTCGGCCGACTGCCCGTCGAGCTCGGCGACCTCTTCCGGCGTCAACACGGCCTGGTCGCCCCGACTCTCGGGGCGCTGGAGTGGCGTCAACGTTCGGAAGTCCCAGACCCCCTGCAGGTCCGGCCTCCCGTCGCCGGTCCGCGGAGGCTCGTACTCCTGCGCCGCGAGCGGAACCGCGATCGCCATTGCCAGGACGCAGGCCTGGACGACGAGTGAAGTGCATCGAGTCATTGGAAACCTCCCATCTCCTCCACTCGGGCGCCGCGCAGGATGAGCGGCATGCTGTAGTTCCCCTCGTGACAGGCGTTCTCAAAGAGCGGCCCCGTACCCGGCGTGATCGGAAACTCCACCGACCACGGCGCCGCGAACGACTCGGGGTCGGTGATCGTGAAGGCGAAGTCGATCCCGTCCACCGTCCTGGCGAAGCGCTCTTCCACGCGCATGTTGGCGCTCGTTCCGTTGACCGTCCAGGCGCCATTCAGATGCGAGGTCTCCACCACCAGCGTGTCGCCTTCCCAGCGTCCGCGGGATCGGCCCGACCACAGACGCACCGCATCGGCAGGCGCCGCCGGACCATCGATCGGGATGATCCGGATGTCCGACTTCTGCTCGTGCAGGATGATCAGGTGGTCCTCGTTCTGAAAGAGCTGCAGCAGGCGGGGCGGCGCCACCGCGAGCAGCGGCACCGTGCGCCCCATGATGCAACGCTCATAGCGTTCGCGGTCTTCCGGGCCGTCGGCGGGGCGGAGTCTCGAAGCCAGCCCCAGCGTCCGTGCTCGTTCGAGCGCCGCTTCCGAGCGCTCAGGCAAGCGCCCATTGGGCGGATCGACGATGAGGGAAGTGCGCCCGTCGGTCAGGTCGCCCGGCTGCCACCAGTCGGCGTTGAGCTGCAAGTCGCGCTCATGGCCGATGTCGGCGAGACGTCGTGGCAGATACTCGGCGACCTCCTCGGCGGTGAGCACAGCCCTGTCGCCGAACTCGGCGGGCCGCTGGAGCGGCGTCGTCGTCCGGTACTCCCAGATGCCGCTGAGGTCTGGAGTGCCCCAGAGGGTTCGGGGCACATCGGGGGACTGCGTGCGCAGAGGCATTGCCGCTATCAGGAGGACCGCGCTCAGGAGGACCGCCGCGGAGCCACGCATGGAACGGATTATACGCGCCACCGGCGCCGCTGCTGGACAATACGCTCATGCGGTCTGGAGCGTGGGTGGTGCTGGCCCTGGCCGGCCTGGCGATGGTCCCGTGGGGGGCAACGGCCGAAGAGCCTCCCCTCGCCGCCGGCTACTGGAGCAGAGGGCTCTCGACGGGCTGGGGACACTCCTGGCGGTTCGGCGTGCCGGGCTGGAACAAGACCCGCAGCGACGTGGGGATGGTGGTCTTTCACCCTAAGCTGGGACGCTTCGTCACCGACCACCTCGAGCTCTTCGGCGAAGGGACGCTGTTCGTCTATCACCGTGCGGCGGTGAGCATCGGAGCGGGCGTGACCGGGTTCGACGGTCGCTACCACTTCTGGACCGACCGCCGCTGGACACCCTATCTCAGCCTCGCACCGGGGTTGCTGTGGACCACCCTCGACGCGCGCGAGATCGACCGCACGTTCAACTTCCAGTTGCACTACGGGCTTGGCATCCGGATGGTCTTACCCTGCGGTCCCGGGCTCATGCTGGAGCTCAGGAACCACCATCTGTCGAACGGCGGGACGGCCGGGGAGAACCTGGGTCTCAACATGGCGACCGCCGTGGTCGGCATGCAATGGATGTTGCGCTAGGTGCTTCAGGAGACCGGCAACACTTACACCACGCCGTCATCCCGGAGGGAGGCGATCTCCGTCTCTGAGTAGCCGGCCTGTTCCAGGACCTCGTCGGTGTGCTCGCCGAGCAGCGGCGGATGGTGCTCGATGCGCCCCGGCGTGTCGCTCAGCTCGATCGGCATGCCCATCAGCTGTATCGTGCCGGCGGTCGGGTGGGGCACGTCGACGATCTTGCCCCGCGCGAGCAGCTGCGGATGCTCGCAGACCTTCCCCACGTTCCGGATCGCTCCACAGGGGACGCCGGCCTCCCCCAGCAGCTGCACCCACTCCTGCACGGTCCGGGTGACCGACAGCTCGACGATGATCGGTACCAGCACGTCACGGTGTTTCACCCGGTCGGGCGCCAAGGCGAAACGCGGATCATCCCGAAGGTCGGGCCGCTCGATGGCGTCACAGTAACGGCGCCACAGCGAATCGTTGGCGATGCCGAGATTCATCCACCCGTCTTTCGCACGGAGTGTTTGATACGGCACGACGGAGGGATGATCGTTCCCCCGACGAGTCGTCACCTCACCTGACGCGAAGTAGATGCCGGCGGTATAGGTCAGAAACGAGGCCATGGCGTCGAGCATGGCGATCTTCACCTGCTGGCCACGGCCCGTCGTGTGACGGGCGTAGAGCGCGAGCAGGATGCCCTGGGTCGCCATGACGCCGGCCGTCAAGTCGCAGATTGACGTCCCGATCCGGGTCGGCGGCCCACCCGCCTCGCCGGTGAGATCCATCAGCCCTGACTCCCCCTGAACCACGAGGTCGTACCCGGGGCGGGTGGCGTCCGGCCCGGTGTCGCCAAAGCCCGAGATCGAGCAGTAGACGAGCCTGGGGCATCGGGCGGCCACGGTCGGGTAATCGAGTCCCAGCCTGGCGACGGCGCCGGGCCGGAAGTTCTCGATCACCACATCGGCTCGCTCGAGCAAACGCCAGAGCACCTCTCGCCCCGCGTCGCTCTTGAGGTTGAGGGTACAGCTGCGCTTGTTCCGATTCACCGAAAGGTAATACGGCGACTCGCCGCCATGAAACGGCGGCCCGAAGGCGCGGGATTCGTCACCCCTCCCCGGCTCCTCGATCTTGATGACCTCGGCCCCCATGTCAGCGAGCTGCATGGTGCAATAGGGACCGGATACGACACGGCTGAGATCGACGACTTTGATTCCGTCGAGCGGGCGGGGAGCGGGCGTGGCCTGATCAGACATCGCCCAGATCAAGTATCACGGCGAGCCGATGCTCGGAACTGGGCGTGATGGGTCCCACAGGGCCGCCAGCTCCGCCGCAAGCTAGGCGGACGCTAGCGGCCCGTCGGGTTGGCCACCCCTTCCGGCTCTTCGCCCCGGAACTCCGCTTCCAGCAAGCGGGCGCCCTTCATGATGCCTTCGAGCGCGTAGTTCGCTTCGTGGCACGCGTACTCGAACAGCTTGTTCGGGCTACGTGGCCAGGCGTATTCGCCGGTGAAGGGACGTGTCCAGACGGTGGGATCCTCGACCGTGAAGGAGTACACGAGCTGGTCGGCGCTTTCCATCCGGAAGCGCTCGGTGACGGTCATGTTGCCCGTGCCCTGGCTGAACGCCGGACGGTCGATGAAGTTGGTCGTCTCCACCACCAGGGTGTCACCTTCCCACCAGCCGATTGAATCACCCAACCACTTCTTGAGATGAGGCGGGTCGTGTTCGCCGTTCATCCGCACGATGCGGGCTTCGTGCACCATCTCGGCCAGGATGATGACAGTGTCCTCGCTCTGCACGATGCGCTTGAAGTTGTTGTAGAGCGACGGCAGCATTGGCGGGCCCGAGGTCGACCCGAAGCTGAGCAGGCAGCGCTCCGCGTAGGGCCGCTGCTCCATGTTGTCGTAGGGTCCCTCGGCGCCGAGTCCCTCCTCGAGCCAGTAGGCGGTGCCGTCGTTCTCTCGGCCGCCGAAGCTCCGAGTGGGCGCGTCCTCGACGCGCGGCGGGAACCGGCCGTGCGACGGATCGATCAAGATCGACGTCCGCCACTGCCCGTCGATCTGATACGCGCCCGAGCCAGGGTCAATCCAGAACGCGTTATAGCCGCCGACGTTCCCGGACGCGCCCTGCGAGCCATCGCCGCCCTCGGGAGGAGCCCCGCGGTTCGGATCGCTCGGCTGGTTGGCGGCCGCCATCGCCTGGCGCATCCCTTCGGCGAGTTGAGCCGCCTCCTCGTCGGTCAGCGCCATCTTCTCGCCGAGCTCGGTCGGCCGCTGCAACGGCGTCAGTGTCGCCGCGTCGTAGGTGCCCGACAGATCAGGCTTGCCACTCGCGGTGCGAGGGATGTCGCCCTGCGCGGTGGCAAGTCCCGCCGCTACGACGAGCATTCCGACCGTCTCAACCAGGATGATTCGTTTCATGGTGATCGCCTGTCGAGCGCCCGCAGCCTGAAGCCTGTAGCCCGGAGCCGGCGAGCCCGGTCCGCGGCCCGCCCGTCAGACGCCCGCCAGCGTCGTCGCCGTATTCAAGAGCCCCGTGCTGTCACCCAATTGGTCGGCGCGCACACCCGCCTTGTCGAGCACCGTCAACAGCAGGTTCGCCATCGGCGTGTCTTCGGCGTAGGCCAGGTGCCGGCCGCCCTTCAGCCGTCCGGTGCCACCACCGGCCACCAGACAGGGCAGGTTCGTGTGCTCGTGTAGATTGCCGTTCCCGATGCCGCCGCCGTAGACAATCATCGAGTGGTCCAGCAGGTTGCCGTCGCCGTCAGGCGTGGCCTTGAGCGTCTCGAGGAAACGCCCGAACAGGCTGATGTGGTAGGTGTCGATCTTCGCCTTGCGGGCGATGTAATCCGGATCGTTCCGATGGTGCGACACCGTGTGGTGCTGGTCGGGGACCCCGATCTGCGGGAACGTGCGGGGACTGGTCTCCCGAGCCATCATCAAGGTGCTCACCCGGGTCACGTCGGCTTGATAGGCCAGCGCCAACAGGTCGAACATCAGCGTGGCGTACTCCTCGAAGTCCTCCGGGATGTCGATCGGGCGGTCAGGTAGCTCGATCTCGGCTTGATCGTCGCGGGCCTCCGCCCGGCCGATCCGCTGTTCGAGGTCCCGTACCGAATCGAGATACTCGGCGAGCTTGCCCCGATCGCCAGCCCCGAGCGACCGCTCGAGATTCAGCGCCTCCTCGGCCACCGAATCCAGGATGCTGCCCGAGTGACGCGCCTGGGCCCGGCGATCGGCCGCGCTGCCGCCGTCACCGAACAAGCGCTCGAAGACCACTCGCGGATGCGGCTCCATCTCGAGCGGAGTCGTCTCGTCCCGCCAGGTGATGGTGTTCGAGTAGAAGCAGTCGCCGGAGTCGCACGAGATCGCGGTGGGCCGCTCGAGCACCAGTTCGAGCGACGGGAGCGGCGTGGCCTGACCGAGCTGCCGGGCCGCGATCTGGTCGGCGGTGACGCCAAGCTTGATGCTGGTCGGTCCGAGTCGCCCGTTCCGCTCCCAGGCGTGAACACCGCTCAGCCAAACCGCCGTGGCGCGTGGGTGGTCGCCGTTTCCGTCCCCGAACGAGTCGGCTTGACGATGGGCCAGGCCGCTCAGGACCAGGAGCCGATCCTGCACCGGCGCCAGCGGGCTCAAGATCGGCGATAGATCGAACCCGGCTCCGGTGGTCGCCGGCACCCACTGCTCCTGGATGACGCCATTCGGCACGTAGACGAAACCAAGCCGAGGCGCGGGGGTAGCGGGCGTCTGGGCCAGAGCGGTGGCCGCGGGCACCATGGCGTCGAGCAGCGGAAGCGCGACGCTCGCCCCGAGGCCGCGGAGGAACGTCCGGCGCGGAAGCGCCATCTTGGTGATGATCATGACTGGGCCTTTCGCATCTGGAACGGAGTGCTCTTGACGATACCGCTGACGATGGCGGCGAACCGGTACTGGTCGCGTGCGGCGTCCCGCACGATCGCACGAATGGTCGGATGGTCGTGGGCCTCGACATTCCGCCCCAGGGCGTACATCAGCAACTTGTCCACGACGGTGGTCACGAACCGGTCTGGCGAGGTCAGGATCTGATCGCGCAACCCGGGCGGTCCCTCGAAATGGGCGCCGCTCGGCAGTTGACCACTGGCATCGATTGGCGCCCCCGCTTCGTTCAGCTGCCGCCACCGCCCGATGGCGTCGAAGTTCTCCAGCGCGAACCCCAAGGGGTCCATCTGGGCGTGACAGCTGGCGCAGGCCGGGTTGGCGCGGTGTTGTTCCATCGCCTCGCGCATCGACCGCGGTCGACCGTCATCGGTGGTCTCGTCGAGCGCGGGGACATCGGGCGGTGGTGGAGGCGGAGGCGACGACAACAGATTCTCGAGCACCCACTTCCCGCGGAGGACGGGCGACGTGCGGTTGGCGTAGGAGGTCAGCGTCAGGATGGCGCCCTTGCCGAGCAACCCCCGACGTGCCTCCTCTTCGAGCTCCACCCGGCGGAACCGACTGCCGAAGACATGCGGGATGCCGTAGTGCTTGGCGAGTCGCTCGTTGACGAAGGTGTGGTTCGCCGTCAGCAGATCGAGCACGCTCTCGTCGCCCCTGAGGACACTGTCGACGAACAGCTCCATCTCGCGCCGGAAGCCCAGCCTTAGGTTCTCGTCGAACGAGGGGAAGTAACCGGCGTCCGGTTCCTTCAGATCGACGTCTCGCAGGAACAACCACTGTTCGGCGAAGTTGGTGGTCAGCGCCTCGGCGCGAGGGTCGGCGAGCATCCTGCGCACCTGCTCGTCGAGTACCCCGGGCTCGCGCAGTCGGCCCGCACTCGCCAGGTTCAGCAGCTGATCGTCGGGAATACTGGCCCAGAGGAAGAACGAGAGTCGGGAGGCCAGCTCCAATTCAGACACCCGGTAGATCTCCTCCGGTGCGACATCAGCCGGATCCCGCTCGATCCGGAAGAGGAACTCGGGGCTGACCAGCACCCGTTCGATCGCTCGCTGGATGCCACGTTCGAACCCGCCCTCGTCGACGCCCTGCTCGTAGAACGGCAGGAGACGCGCGATATCGTCCTCGCTCACCGGCCGGCGATACGCCCGCCGGGCGGTGGTCGCGAGAATCTCGCGGGCGCACGCGTCCCGGTCGGCCGACGGGACACCGGTACCGGACTGGCACGTGAAAATGCGCTGTCGGCTGGGCGTGTCACCCGCGCCGTCGGCCCCGAACGGGCCGCTGACGATGACGCTCGCGATCGACGGCTGCCGACCACGTCCGCCCCGACCAGACCGTACCACGCCTCCCGACGCGGCGGCGCTCCGCGGCAGGAAGGCGACGGCGATGTCGCGGGGACCAGCCTGGAGCGGCACTCGCGCCTCGACGTCCGGCTCGGCGTCGAAGGTGAAGACGCCACTCGCCCCGCGACGCTGCGGGCTCTGCCCGACCGTGAACAGCGCCACCCGCTCGCCGTCGACGCTGACTTCGAGATCGCTTTCCTGACGGATGGCACCGGGGAACTCGACCGTGATCAGATACTCGCCGTCGAGTGGGAGATAGGTCTGGACCCGGGTCCCGCCCCGAGTCCCGAGCGGCATCCCCTCGAGGTGTCGATCCTGGATGAGGTTGCGATCGAGCTGATAGGTATCGACGATCGGCAGCATCGAGGAGTCGCCCACGGCGAGTCGGCTGATCTTTCGCGCCGCGCCCAGATAACGCTCCATCAAGGTGGGCGAGACGAACAGCAGGTCGGCGAGGTTGTCGAAGCCGCTGGTGGCGTTGTCGGCCGGCAGCATCACGCCGATGTCGAACTCCTTCGGCAGATGGTCCAGCGCGAGCAGGTCGCGGACCGCGTTCTGATACTCGGTCCGGCTGAGCCGGTGCAGGGCGGGTCGGCGGCCCGGGTCCGGCGCGTCGGCGGCGTGGCGGTCGAGCGCCCCTTCGAGCCTGGTGGCGACGGCATCGTAGACCGAGGCGTCAGGACGAGGCCGCCCGGTCGGCGGCATAGTCTGCAGACGGAGCCGGCGCACCACCTTCTCCCAGGTCTCGACGTGGTCGCCGACCTGAGCCAGATCGAGTCCCTCGAGCGACAACTCAGCGGTCCGGAGCCGATCGTTGTGGCAGCTCACGCAGTAGCGATCGAGCGTCGCCGTCACCTGAGCACCGGCACCCTCGGCCGGCTGAGCCGCGGTCACACCAGGCGACAACAGGACGCTGGCGCCGACCACCGAAGCGACCGCCGCGCCGACCACACCTCGATACTGCATGCTGAACGTCCTTTATTGCGCCATGGCGGCCTCGCTGTCAACGACCGGCCTGCGCCGGAACAGCCGCCGAGCGTCCTCCGAGCGTACACTGTCCGTCAGTCCGGATATTGTATAGTCGTTGCTTCTCATCGGCAGCGGGTCTTGGCCCGGGGGTTCGAGATGCCTGACGTCACCCGACCGCGCCGTCTCTCGACGCGGATCATCCTCTTATTGGCAACCGCGCTGACAGCAACCCCCTCCGCCGCCGCAGTCC
>CAJWMX010000086.1 GCA_913043805.1 uncultured Acidobacteriota bacterium
CGGGTCCGGTCCGCCCCTGGTGCTCGTGCCGGGCGTGCAGGGACGCTGGGAATGGATGGGACCGGCCGTGGACCATCTCTCCCGCTACTGCCGGGTGCTGACCGTGTCGCTGGCCGGCGAACCGGGAAGCGGCCGGACGTACGACCCGGCTCGCGGCTTCGACAACTATCTCGATCAGATCGACGAGCTGTTGGAGCGCGCCGCGCTTCGAGACGCGGCAATCTGCGGAGTGTCGTTTGGCGGCTTGATCGCCCTCTACTGGGCCTCGCGGCGCCAGGAGGCGACCCGTTCGCTGGTGCTCGCCTCGGCGCCGGCGCCCGAGTGGCGTCCTGACTGCCGGATCGAGTGGTATCTGAAAGCGCCGCGATTGCTCTCGCCGCTCTTCGCCGCGCAGTCGCCCTTCCGGGTCGGACCCGAGATCTGGCAGGCGTTCGACCGCATCGGCCCGCGCCTGAGCTTCGCCGTGCGGCACCTGGCGACGGTGGCGCGTCACCCGTTCTCGCCGCCACGGATGGCGGCCCGGGCAAAGCTGATGGCAGCGGGCACCGTGGACTTCGTGGCCGCCTGCCAGCAGGTGACCGCCCCGACGCTCATCGTTACCGGGGAACCGGGACTCGACCGGGTCGTGCCGGTGGAGGGCACACGCCGCTACGCTGATCGAATCCGGGGGGCCACGGCTCAGACCATCGCGGGTACGGGACATCTCGGGCTGGTCACGAAGCCGGACAGATTTGCGGAGACGGTTGGCCAGTTCGTGATCGCGCCGGACCGGCAGGCGGCGCCCCTGCGGAGGCCCGCATGAGCCCGGCCGACGTCACCACGTCAGGGAGCGACACGCGTCGCACCATCCGGGAGTTCGATGGACCGGCGGGACGGCTCGAAGCGCTCTTCGAACGCCCCTCTGGCGATGTCCGGGCCGGGGTCGTGGTGGGCCACCCGCACCCTCTGCACGGCGGCACGATGCACACCAAGGTGGTCTACCGAACGGCGAAGGCGTTCCTCGGCGTCGGGTGCGCGGTTCTACGTTTCAACTTTCGGGGTGTCGGCACCAGCGAGGGTCAGTGGGATGAGGGCCGAGGGGAACGCGCCGATTTCGAGGCGGGACTCGACCTGGTCGCCGCGGCCTGCCCGGGCGCCGAACTGTGGGCGGCCGGGTTCTCGCTCGGCGCCTGGATCGCGTTGACCGCGGGAGTCGAAGACCCTCGGGTCACGCGCCTACTGGCAATCGCGCCCCCGGTCGGGCGACGAGCGTTCGACGGTGTTATCGCCAGCCCGAAACCGATGCAATTCATACACGGCACGGAGGACGAGCTGATTCCAATCGCGGTCCTCCGAGACTTTTACGAACAGGTCAGCCCGCCGAAGACCCTGACGGTGATCGACGGCGCCAACCACCTATTCGACGGCTGGATACCGGCCGTCGGCACCGCGATCGAGCGCGGGTTCGGAGAGGAGCAATCATGACCGACGCAGTCATCGCCTCGGCAGTTCGCACGGCGGTGGGCAAAGCCCCCAAAGGAACCCTTCGGGCCACCCGACCCGACGAGATGGCGGCCACAGTCATCAAGGAAGCGCTGCACCGGGCGCCCGGCATAGAACCGGACGAAGTCGAGGACGTGATCCTGGGCTGCGCAATGCCAGAGGGCGAACAGGGCATGAACGTCGCCCGTATCGCGAGTCTTCGCGCCGGAGTGCCAAACAGCGCGTCAGCGGTCACCATCAACCGTTTCTGCTCCTCGGGTCTTCAGGCGATCGCCTATGCCGCCGAACGGGTGATGGTCGGCGCGGCGGAAACCATCGTCGCCGGGGGCACCGAGTCGATGAGCCTGATCCCGATGGGTGGGAACAAGATCGCCCCGAATCCCCAGCTGATGCAGGACTACCCGGACGTGTACCTGTCGACCGGTCTGGTCGCGGAGAACCACGTGCGAGAGGCGGAGGTCTCTCGCGAAGAGCAGGACGCCTACGCGCTGGCCAGCCACCAGCGCGCCGTCGCGGCGATCGAGGCCGGTCGCTTCACCGACGAGATCACGCCACTCGAGATCAAGGCGGTGACTCCAGGCAACGCGAGCGGGCCCACGGTGAACGTCGTCAGCTTCGACACCGACGAAGGCCCACGTGCCGACACGTCGCTCGAAGCGCTGGCCGGCCTGCGCCCCGCCTTCCGGGTCGGCGGGTCGGTGACGGCCGGCAACTCGTCGCAGACGAGTGACGGCGCGGCGGCGCTCGTCGTCACCTCGCGTGAACGTGCCGAGCGGGCCGGCCTGCAACCGCTCGGTCGGTTCGTGGCCTATGCCACGGCCGGCGTCGACCCTGAGCGGTTCGGCGTGGGCCCCGTTCCCGCCATCAGAAAGGTGCTCGACCGCACCGGGCTTACCCTGGACGATATCGACCTAGTCGAGCTCAACGAGGCCTTCGCCGCCCAGGTACTGGCCTGCCTGCGGGAACTGCCGATCGACCGGGACAAGTTGAACGTCAACGGCGGCGCGATCGCGCTGGGGCACCCACTCGGCTGCACCGGCGCGAAGCTGACGACCAGCCTCCTCTACGAGTTGAAACGGCGCGAGGGGCGCTACGGCCTGGTCACCATGTGCGTCGGCGGTGGCATGGGCGCCGCTGGCATTTTCGAACGACTGACCTGAGGGGCCAACGCCCCATCTCTTTCTTGATGAGGAACTGACGATGACAACCACAGCAACGCCGGCCGAGATCAAAGGCGGAGCCTGGCTCCTCGAGGAGTCGGCTCCGGGCGACACCTTCACACCCGAGCGGCTCAGTGACGAGCATCGACTGATCGACCAGACCGCCGAGGAGTTCGTCTCCAAGGAGATCATCGCGAATCACGAGCAGCTGGAGACGAAGGATTGGGAGCTGGCGCGTCAGCTCGTCCGTCGGGCGGGCGAGCTGGGATTGATGGGCACCGACGTGCCGGAGGCCTACGGTGGCGTCGAGCTGGACAAGGCGTCGTCGGTGATCGTCGGGTGTCGGATTGGCCAGGGCGGCTCCTTCGGCTCGACCTACGGCGCACAGACCGGCCTCGCCATCCTGCCGCTGCAGTGCTTCGGCACCGAGGACCAGAAGACCCGGTATCTCGAGAAGCTGGTCAGTGGCGAGTGGGTCGGCGCCTACTGCCTCAGTGAGTCGGGTTCAGGCTCCGATGCGCTCGGCGCCAAGACCCGGGCCACTTGCCAGGAGGATGGCAGCTACAAGATCAGCGGCGAGAAGATGTGGATCACGAACGGCGGCTTCGCCGACCTGTTCGTGGTGTTCGCCAAGGTCGACGGCGAACACTTCACCGCGTTCCTGGTCGAGCGGACCTACCCCGGCGTGTCCACCGGCAAGGAAGAGCACAAGATGGGCCTGCATGGCTCATCCACGACACCGGTCATCCTGCAGGACGTCGTCGTGCCGGCCGGCAACGTGCTCGGTGAGGTTGGCAAGGGACACAAGGTCGCGTTCAACACCCTGAACTACGGCCGCTTCAAGCTCGCCGTGATGGCGAGCGGCGGCGCGACGACCGCCATCGGGGAGTCGGCTCGCTACGCCGCCGAGCGCCACCAGTTCGGACGTCCGATCGCCAGCTTTGGCGCCATCAAATACAAGCTCGGCGAGATGACGGCGCGGGCCTACGCGGTCGAGAGCGGGATCTATCTGACAACCGGCCTGCTCGACGCCGCGCTGGCCGACCACGACGCGAATGACGCCGGTCTCTTCCGGGACACCCTCGAGGAGCTGGCGGTCGAGTGCTCGATCCTCAAGGTAGCCGGGAGCGAGATGCTCCACTACGTGTTCGACGAGAACGTCCAGATTCATGGCGGCAACGGATTCGTGAAAGACTACCCGGCCGAGCGGCACTATCGCGATAGCCGGGTAAACCGCATCTTCGAAGGTACCAACGAGATCAATCGGCTCCTGATTCCTGGGACCCTCATCAAACGCGCGCTGAAGGGCGAACTTCCCCTCATTCCCGCCGCCAAGCGGCTGCAGGACGAGATCATGAGTCCGCCGTCGCTCTCCGAGCCGTCCGACGAGCTGCTCGGCGAACAGCGCAAGGCTGTCGCGGCCTTCAAGAAGACAGGCATCATGGTGCTGGGTCTCGCCATGCAACGGTACGGCGAGAAGCTCACCGAGGAGCAGGAGATCCTGTCGTGGGCGGCCGACATCCTGATCGATACGTTCCTGGCCGAAAGCGCCGTGCTCCGTGCCCTACAGGCGGCGAACGACGCTCCGAGCTCCGCCGCGCTCCAGCAGGACGCCGCGTCGGTCTGGGTCAACGACGCAACCTACCGGATCGAGGCCGCCGCCCGGTCGGCGCTCGCGGCGATGGACGAGGGTGACACGCTACGGATGAACCTGGGTGCGCTTCGACGCCTGCTCAAGGTCACGCCCGTCAACACCACTGCCATGCGGCGACGGCTTGCGGACGCGGTCGTCGACAGGGCAGGATATAGCTTGGGATGAAGTGGAACCTTCAGGTAGGGACGGCCGTGCTGACGGCGGCGCTCGTGGCGTCCGCCGCCTGCACGGCGCCGCCGCCGGATGAAACCGGCTGGCTCGACCAGCTGACGACACACCGCGACCAACTCGACGAGTATCACCGGGAGAACCCGAGCTCGCCGATTCCGGTCGAACGTCGAGGCGCGCTGCTGCCGATCAACTACTACGAGCCAGACCCGACCTTCCGGGTTGCGGCGGCGCTCGAAGTCTCTCCCGAACAGAAGATTTTCGACATCCCGTACTCCACCGGTCAGATCTTTCCGATGCAACGGGTGGGAGTGCTGAAGTTCGCGCTCAACGGCGAGCCGATGCAGCTCTCGGCGCTGGCCGAAGCTCCGGTCCGCTCGATCGACTCGCTGTTCATCATGTTCAAGGACACGACGAACGATAGCGAGACCTACGGCGGAGGCCGTTATCTCGAGTTGCCGCGTACCGCCAGCGGCATCTACGAGCTGGACTTCAACCGGGCCTTCAACCCCAACTGCTACTACGACGAAGCCTGGGAGTGCCCGGTGCCGCCGCGAGAGAACTGGCTGGACGTCCCGATCCGAGCCGGCGAGCAGCTGGCGCCCGGCTTCGACGCCCCAAAGGTCGCCTTCGACCCCACACCGGAAGCCGCCGGGGACACGCCCCCGGCACAGCCCTGATCCGTGCCGCTCGCCGCGGTCGTGTTCGACTTCGATGGCGTCCTCGCCGATAGCGAGCCGCTGCATCTGCGCGCTTTTCAGGCCGCCCTCGAGCCTCATGGCCGACAGCTCGACGAACAGACCTACTTCGACCGCTACCTCGGGTTTGACGATGTCGGGGCGTTCCGCGCGGTCGCCCGCGACCAGAACTGGCCGCTGTCAGAGGCCGAGCTCTCGGCGCTCGTGAAAGCCAAGGGGCGCCACTTTCACGACCTGACCGCGGCGGGGGAAGCGCTTTTCCCGGGCGCGGCCGACTGTGTGCGCCGGATCGCGGCCGAGGTGCCCATTGCCATCGCTTCGGGGGCGCTGGGTGGCGAGATCGAAGCACTGCTGGACGCCACCGGCCTGCGCCCCCTGTTCCGGACGATCGTGGCCGCCGGCGACACCCCCCAGTCCAAACCGGCGCCGGATCCGTATCTGGAGGCGGTCGCGCGACTGCGGCCGCAGATTGCCGAGCCGGACGGCCGATTTGTCGCCATCGAGGACTCGCACTGGGGTATCGCCTCGGCGCAATCGGCTGGCCTCAGCTGCCTCGGCGTCGCTCAGACCTACCCCGCGTCGGCGCTCACCTCCGCCGACGCCGTCGTGGCGTCGATTGCTGACGTCGACCTCGCCCTCCTCCACCGCCTGACGGTGCCATAATCAGTACCCAATGGAAGACGGCCGCGCGGTGATGGCGCCCGACCTGGTGCAGGAGTTCTCACGAGCCGCGAGCAGCCCCGATCCAGACCTGGCGGCGCCAGCACTGCTCATCGCACGCCTCGGCTACCCCACGCTCGACCCCGCGCCCTACCTTGACCGACTGGAACAGATGGGCGAGGACATGGCTCGACGGTTGGATTCCACCGGTCCGACCGACCCACACGGTCCGCTGCACAGCCTCAACCGCTATCTATTCGAGGACCAGGGATTCGCGGGGAACGCCACCGACTACGACGACCTTCGGAACAGCTTTCTCAACCAGGTGCTCGAACGCCGCACCGGCATCCCGATCACCCTGGCGCTGGTCTACATCGAAGTCGCCCGCCGAGCCGGTATCCAGGTCGAAGGCGTCAACTTCCCTGGACACTTCCTGCTCCGCTTTCCGCTGGGGCCAGGCGAGGCGCCGGAGAGCTCGGTCGTGATGGATCCGTTCGATGGAGGGGCGGTGCTGTCTGAGACCGACTGCCGCGCGCTGCTCCGTCGACACGCCGGCGGCACGGTCGACTTCGCGCCGACGCTGCTTCGCCCCGCCACCAAACAACAGATTCTCGTCCGGATGCTCGTGAACCTGAAGCGCCTCTATGTGCGCATGCGGTCGTTCCCGCAGGGTCGGGCCATCACCGAGCTGCTCCTGGCCATCAACCCGTCGGCGCTCAGCGAGCTCCGGGATCGAGGCCTGCTCGCCTACCACCTGAACGACTACACCGCCGCGCTGCGAGACCTGGAGGCCTATCTCCAGTTCGCCTCACGCCGGGACGACGGGGAAGAAACCAAGGAAGAACGTGACGAGATCTGGGGTCACGTCAAGGCTCTTCGGCGCCGGGTGGCGAGCCTCAACTGAACGCGGGACTCAGGCGGTAGCTTCCGCCGTTCCGGGTTCGACGGACTGGTGGTAATCCCCCACGACCACCCTCAGTTGGCGTAAGACCTCCGACGCATCGTTCCGCACCGCGCTCCGCTCGAGCGCGGCGAGTTGCGCCTCGAGCTGCTCCTGATCGGTCAGCGGAGCGGCGGCCACCTCGAGAATGCCATCGATCGGCGACGGCGTTGAAACCTCTCCGCCGCAGACCAGCTCCTCCTGGAGCTTCTCGCCCGGCCGGATCCCGCTGAACACGAACTGGATATCACGTTCAGGAACCAGTCCGGAGAGACGGGTCAGGTTGCGTGCCAGATCGAGCACCCGCACCTGCTCGCCCATCTGGAGCACATACACGCGGTCGGCCCGCTCCTGGGCGGCCGCATGCAAGACCAGCTGGACCGCCTCGCTGATCAGCATGAAGTAGCGGCGCATGTCCGGATGGGTGATCGTGATCGGCCCGCCCGCCTTGATCTGCTCCATGAAACGGGGCACGACACTGCCATTGCTCGCCAGCACGTTCCCAAACCGGACCGTAAAGAACGAGGTGGCGCTACGAGGCCCCCGCAGCTGCAACAGGAGCTCCGCGGCCCGCTTGGTCGCCCCCATCACACTGGTCGGGTTCACCGCCTTGTCGGTCGAAATGAAGATGAACCGCTTGACGCCGTGCGCCTCGGCGCTCTGCGCGACCAGGCGCGTCCCCATCACGTTGTTCTTCACCGCCTCACAAGGATTCCCCTCCATCAACGGCACGTGCTTGTGGGCGGCGGCGTGGAAGACGATCTCGGGTCGATGCTCCCCCATCACCTCATCGAAACGCTCGCGGTCGGTGACATCTCCCAACACCGGGAGCGTATCGCCCAGCCGCTTGTCGACCAGTTCGGTCGCCACCGCATGCAGACCGTTCTCGTAGCGTTCGTACAACACGAGACGACTCGGTTGCAGCGCGGCCAGCTGGCGACAGAGCTCCGAGCCGATTGCCCCACCAGCGCCGGTCACCATCACCCGGCGCCCGGTAATCAGGTCCTTCACCGGATCGGCATCCAGGCCCACCGGGGCACGCGGCAGGAGGTCGGCGAGCTCGAGCTCACGGATCTGGGTGACGTCGACACGGTCGTCCAGGATCGCCCGGAGACTCGGTAGCGTCTTGATCTGCACCTCGAACGGCTCGAGACTCTGCACGATCTCCCGGGTCTGGGCGGCGCTGGCGGTGGGAATCGCGATCAGGACTTCGTCCGGGCTGTGACTCCGGATCAGATCAGGAATCTGACGGCCGGTCCCCAGAACGCGCAATCCATGAATCCGGCTGCCGGTCTTACGCGGATCGTCGTCGACGAAGCCGATCGGCTCCGCCTCATACAGCCGGTTCTGGCGCATCTCGCGCGCAATCACCTCGCCGGTATCACCCGCGCCGTAGATGATCAGCCGACGTCGACCCTCGTGGCGAGCCACCTCGCGGTAGAGCCGACGGGCGAGACGCAGCCCACCCATGAAGCAGATGAGCAGCAGGCTGTCGATGAAGAAGATCGACCGGGAGTAGGCCGTCTCGCCGAGCCCGTAGTGCGTCAACAGATAGAAGACGACCGTGCTCAGACCGACCCCGGCAATGATGTTGCGGAGGTCCCAGATGCTCGTGTAGCGCCAGAGGCCCTCGTACAGGCGGAACGGCATGAAGATGGTGCCGCGCACCAGCAGCAGCCAAGGCATCATCGACCAGACCAGGGGGGCCTGGGGGAATGGCACCGACCCGTCGAACCGGAGCAGGAACGCGAGGTAGTTGGCGAGGGTGATGAGGCCCAGATGAACCAGGACCGCCACCGGGCGGCGCCAGGTCTCCAGCCAGGCCAGGAGTTGGGCCAGTCGCTGGCTCATCACACCACTCGTCCCCCGCCGGCAGGCCCGGCCCATGACGGCCGAATCACGGGAATCGCCATCTCTGACCAGTGAGCGGTGGAACGGCCGAATTATACTATGGTGGTTTGACTCCACCCCCGGCACGGACCATATGAGCAACCCGCGGATGCAGGTGCCGCTGCTCGACCTGCGCCAGCAGCTGACCCGGATTCGAGAGCCGCTCCGGGTCGCCATCGACGAGGTCGTCGACTCCACCCGCTATGTCGGGGGACCCAAGGTCGAGGAACTGGAACGGGCCATCGCCGGCTACGTGGGCAGCCAGCACGCCATCGGGGTCTCATCCGGCACAGACGCCCTTCTGGTGTCGCTGACCGCGCTCGGGATAGGGCCAGGCGATCTCGTGCTGACCACCCCGTACTCCTTCTTCGCCACCATCGGTACCATCAGCCGGAT
>CAJWMX010000087.1 GCA_913043805.1 uncultured Acidobacteriota bacterium
TGGTCGGATGTCTCGACGATGCCGTGGCAAGCCTCGATCAGCCCAGCTTCGATGGCTTGAACACCTACGTGGTGTCGAAGGCGACCCGCGAACGTGGGGTGACCGTGGCGCTGTCCGGCCTGGGGGGGGACGAGCTGTTCGGCGGCTACGACACGTATCGCGTCATTCCGCGCTGGCATCGGGCGATCGGCTGGTGGGGGCGCGCGCCATTGGTGGCTCGTCGCGGGATCGGCCGACTCCTTGACGGGCGTTTTGGCGGTCGCGTCGGAGACGACCGCGCACGGAAGCTGAGACGGTTGCCGGATGTCGGCTCGCTGCACGAGCTCTATGCCATGGCGCGTTTGACCGCCTGGCCCTCGGAGACCCGCGCGCTCTATACCGAGGAGACAGCGTCAGAGATTGAGGCGGCCGGCGCGCCAGGTCCGCTGGCCCTCCTGACGGAGGTCACGGACGGCGCCTCCGGGCCCTGGCGATCCGTTAGTGAGTTGGAGTTGACGACTTTCATGTCCTGGCGCCTATTGCGGGACACCGACGCGATGAGCATGGCGCACTCACTTGAGGTCCGTGTGCCGCTCATTGATCATGAAGTCGTCGAGTTTACCTGCGGGCTGCCTGAAGGGTGGGAGCTGCAGCATGGTCATCCCAAGCGACTGCTGACCGAGAGCCTCGGCGATCTGTTGCCAGAGGGGGTTGTCGGGCGCCCCAAGCAGGGCTTCGCGTTCCCGCTCGAGCACTGGATGAGGAACGAGTTGCGCACCGTGATCCAGGAGACGTTGGACCCCGACGTGATTCAGGCTCGAGGGCTCTTCGATCCGCGTGCGGTCTCCGACCTGCTCCGGTCGTTTCAGGCCGGCCGGGAACCCTATCCTGCGGTCTGGCAGTTGGTGGTGCTGGAGCGGTGGATGCAAGGCGTCCTCGATACGGCGAGTGGCTGACAGCCAACTCCCGCCCGTGTCGGTGTTGACGACTGCTTTCAACGCCGAGCCGTTCATCGCGGCGGCCGTACGAAGCGTGCTCGCCCAGCGCGGGGTCCAGGTGGAGCATGTCGTTGTCGACGATGGGTCGGAGGACCGTACCGTGGAGGTGGCTCGAGGCCTGGACGATCCTCGCGTGCGGATCGTCGAAGCGGGTCGGGTGGGGCGTGGCCGCGCCCTCAATCTCGCGCTCGAGGCGGCGTCGCATGACTTCGTCGCCATCCTCGACGCCGACGATGTGGCGCATCCCGATCGACTCGCCGTTGAGGTCCGTGCCCTGGCCGCCAGGGCCGATCTGGCGGCGGTGGGCAGCGGCCAACTCCTGCTGAAGGGAGACATCGAGCCGGCCTTCGAGCCTATCGACGACGCTCCGGAAGTCCGCGATGTGGGAGGGGAGCTGCTGTATTACAATCCGCTGTCGCACTCCTCGGTGCTGTTCCGACGAGCGGCCCTGGAGCGCGTCGGGGGGTATGACGAACGTCGTCGCGCCCTATTCGACTGGGACCTCTACATTCGGCTCGTGTCTGTCGGCTATCAACTTGCCAAGCTACGCTCCCCGCTGGTCGGGAAGCGTACCCACCCGCGCCAGTACTTCGAGGGACGGCGCATGGTGCGCTATGCCCTCGAGTGCCTGAGCTTGCAGTGGGCCGCCCTGGGGCGACTCAGGCGCACCCGTCTCAACGCCCCGTTGCTCTTCGCGCTCTTCCTGTACAGATTGGTGCCCCGTGTCTTTCGCCTGGGTGTGCGCGGAGCGGTCGGGGGGCGCGCGCGTCGACGATCGGATGAGCCGGATCAGACCCACGCAGATCAGTCCCCCTGAGCGCAGATGCTGACCACCGTCTACTCCGTGCTGTTCGCCGGGCTCTGTGTCCTGGTGGCGGGACTCAGCGTGTTGCGCCCGCTCATCGGGCTGACGTTCCTGGTGGCGGTGACGCCGTTCTACTCGATTCTGCGGGAGAGCTCGGTGGGGAGTCCGGTGTTCTTCCTGTGGCCGTATCTGCTGACCGGTGTCCTGGTGCTCGTCATTACGGTCCGCGAGTTGACCCGCGTGCTCGAGAGTCGCGGAGTGGCACGCCCGCGCCGATTGGTGGCGTTGGCGACAACCGGGTTTCTCGTCGCGGCGATTGTCATCGAGGAGATCTGGATCGGAGCCGTCAGCCTGATCCTGGCCGACGCTGACTTGTCGTCGACCAGGATCCTGCTTGGGAACGGACCGATGGGTGTGGCCACGGTGGTCCTCACGGCTGGCGCCGTGCTGTTCTTTGGTCTCTTCCTCAAGGTCATGCACGAGCGTGAGGGACGTGTGTTGCCCCTCGATCTCGTCATGGTGGCGTTTGTGGGCTGGGGGGTCTTTCAGATCCTCAACACCTATGACCGCAACGGTCTCCTGTTCACCGGCTTGAACGGTTTTCGCTACTACTACTTCGCGGCGATGACCTATTTCCCCGCTCGCTACCTGCTGAGAACCGAGTTTGATCGCGGGCGGCTGATCACGGTCCTGGGCGTGGTGGCGCTCCTGGCCGGGCTGGAACTCTTCGGGGAGAACGTCCTGCTCAATGCCGCGGCCGGAGAGCCATCGAGTCTGCCCTGGGCCAGCGGGCATCTATCGGCGGAGTTCGGCTACACGCCAGATACCGAGCGGACCTTCTTCGAGGGGCGCTATATCCCGCTCGGGTTCATGTATCAGACCCACATGAGCGGGCTGTTCGTCGCGCTCGGATTCGGCCTCTGGTTGCCGCTCGCGCTGACCGCTCAGAATCGGCCGATGCTCGTCGGCGCGGCCTTCGCGCTGTTGTTCCTGATGATCAACAGCATCTGGACGTCGAGAACGGTCCTCTTGCTGGTCGGGGCGGCGTCCGTGCTCGCGGTGGCGCTTGGGCGCGCCGGTTGGCGTCGCTCGCTCGTTGTCCTGGTGGCGCTGGCGGTGGCGGCCCCGGTCACATCCGCCTTCCTGATTCCCGGAGTGCGCTACGACCTCCAGGGGGAGATTTCGTTTCTCCGCGGTCGGGCCCTGCCCAGCCTCATGCGGGCCATCGGTCAGGACCTCGAGCAGGTCATCGGTTGGAATCCGATGCCGACCCTCAGCCGGAGCGCCGGCTACACCCCAGAGCGGCCCCGGCCGCCCGTGGGATGGCAACTGACGTCAGGCGACCTGCGCTACAACGACGCGACCATCCGCGAACATCCGACGAGCGTGGTGCTGTATCCGTCCGGCGGCGGCGCTGAGCTGCGGTTCGCGTTGTCCGACGTTCGGCCGCTCGCTGGTCGGGTCCTGACAGTGGAGGCGTGGGTCTGGGCCGAGGGAGAGAACCAGGTCCGGGTCCAGGTTCACGACGGGACCCGCGGGCGGTTTTCCAACTATCACGCCGGAGCGGGGGCGTGGGAGCGTGTCGCCATCGAACTCGAGCTGGCGGACGAGCCATCGCAGTTCCTGGTCGACGTCGACGTCGAGGGTGACAAGGCGGTCTATGTCGATTCGGTCCGGCTGGTCCTCGACGAGGCCGAAGTCCTGCTCCTCGGAGGAAATCCGGACGCATCGCCGCCGCCGCTCCCGCCCCCTGACGCACCGCCCCCGGGGACACCGATGCCTGTCGAGACGGTACCGACCGTTGCCGACTCGGGGCGTCCGGCGCTCCCGCCCCCTGACGCACCGCCCCCGGGGACACCGATGCCTGTCGAGACGGTACCGACCGTTGCCGACTCGGGGCGTCCGGTCTGGCTTGCGGCGCTGCTGGGGCGGGGTGCGTCCTACGGGGACTGGAATGTCGTGTTCTTTGGAGATGCGGATGCCGAGCGCCGCTTCCGAGCGGCTTCCTATTCCGACATGAAGGTCCTCGAGTTCGGCGAGCAGTTCGGTGTGGTCGGTGTGCTGTTGCTCTTGACCACCGGCGTTCTGGGGCTCTGGCTCGCGGGGCGTACGAGCTGGGCCGCGGCTGATCCGACGACCCGGGCTCGTTATGTCGGCGCCTTTCTGGTCGTGTTCATCGGCTATGTGGCGCTGATGCATCTGCCGTCGCTCTTCCGTCTTGGCATCAGTACGGCTGTGTTCGCCATGCTGGGGCTGGTCGCGTCGGCGGCGGCGGAGCGTCCTGACGAGGGAGGCGCGACGACGTGATTCGCGTCGTGGTGCTCGACTTCGACGGCGTCCTCGTCGAGTCCGCCGATGTCAAGACAGAGGCGTTCGTCCAGCTTTTTCCTGAGTCTCCCGAGCACCATGGCGCGATTCGCCGTTATCACCTTCGTCATGCGGGAATCTCGAGGCACGTCAAGATCCGTCATATCGTGACATCCATCCTGGGCGAGTCGGCTGACGAGCATCGGTTCGAGGAACTGGCCGAGCGATTCAGGGAACTCGTCGAGGAGCAGGTCGCTGCCGCCCCGGTCGTGCGCGGGGCTCGAGATTTTCTCAGAGTCGCCCAGGGTCGCTACCCCCTGTATGTGGCATCGGGCACGCCGGAAGCGGAGCTACGGCGGTTGGCCGGACGCCACGGTCTCTCTTCCAGTTTCGTTGAGGTCTATGGGTCGCCGACGACCAAGCCGACGATGTTGCGCCGGATCGCGTCGGCCGAGGCGGTGCCGGCCGAGGCGATGGTCATGGTCGGCGACGGAGAGAGCGATCGGGACGCCGCCCACGAGACCGGGGTGCCGTTCGTGGCGCGGGTCACCGGGCCGGGGCCGCTCGCCGCCTGTCGCTGGCAGGTGCGGGACCTCAGTGAACTGCAGGCGACGATCGATCGGATCGACGCGGCGTGAACCTGCATGCGGACGCTGCTCGTCTTCGACGACGATGCTACGCCGGAGGCCATTGTGTCCGCGGTTGCCGGATCGAGCCATGTCGATCTGTTCCCGCTGACGTCACGATGGGACCATTGCCGGGCGATCGAGCGTCTGCTCGAGACCCGAGTGGAGACATGTCATCGGCTCGATGTGCCTCGTCTGGTGGACGCCGAGGTCACGGACCTGCGTCGACGTCTCCCCGCGTGGAGCCACGAACTCGCCGAGCGAGTGGTCGACGGGCGTTCGGTGGCGGCTTGGCTGCGACGAAAGCCCGGCTTCGAGTCCGCGTTCTGGTTGGGGTCCATCGCGGAGAAGAACCCGCTCAAGACGCCCGAGCTGTTTGTGGTGGCCCAGGTCCGGGCGGTGGACCGACAGGTGGCGGAGGGAGGCTACCAGGCATGCCGCGTGCTGCTCGGGGGCCGGCTGTTACGGCAGACCTTGGTCGACGTCGCCAGCGCCCATGGGGTGTCGGTCGCAGCCGTCGCGCCCGCGACCTCGTGGCGAGCACGTGTGCGGTCGTGGCTGGAGGAGGACGGGGCCGCCCCGAACGCCGTGGCCGCCTGGCTAGTCTGGTTCCGGTTTCTCGTTTGGGGCCTGGTGGCGCGAGGGCTCACGTTCGGTCGGAAGGGACACGACCCGCCAGCGATCCTGTTCGTCACCTATTTCCCCTATGTCGACCGTGGAGAGGCGGCGGCTGGCCGGTTCGTGAACCGCTACGCCGGTCCGCTCCAGGACCGGCTGACCGAGGGCGGGTCGGTCTGGTGGCTCGGACTCTTCGTCTTCATCGACGGGCGGGGCTTTCGCGAGGCGGCCCGTCTGGCTCGACGGTTCGTGTCGGGCGGCGACCGCCTGGCGCTGCTCGAAGCCTATGGCACGCCGTCGGTGATGGGACGGGTGTTGCTGGAGTGGTGGCGTCTCTCGCGTCGGGCGCGTCGGTTGCGGCAGGCCATGACGGTTCCGTTGTCCGAGGGGCTGTTGCCCGAGAGTGCCGAGGCGCTCGCCCGACGGCTGTGGCGCCGATCCTACGAGGGTATCGACCTGCTACGCGGGCTGTACTACGGCGAGGTCTGCGAACGGGCGGTCGCCGAGGCGCGCGATGCGAAGCGTTGTCTCTATTTGTGTGAGATGCAGACCTGGGAGCACGCGCTGGTCGCCGCGGCGCGCCGGGTCGGTGTCCAGACGATGGGCTATCAGCACACGTCGGTCTCGCGGAACTACTACTTCTACAGCCAGGCTCCGGGTCAGCTCGACGGTGCGCCGGAACCAGACGGTCTTGCCGTGCCCGATCAGCTGGTCGCCAACGGGGAGCGCCCTCGGGCACTCCTGGGCGAGTCTGGCTACCCCGGACTGGTGATGGCCGAGAGCGTGCGCTATCTGGGTGTGCGTACGGCGCTCGCGACCGACCGGCCGCCTCATGGCGGGCGGCCCGTCGTGCTCATCGCCGGTTCGATCATCGAACGCGAGACCGCGGCGCTGCTTTCCCTCGTCGCCACGACGTGGCCCGTTGACGGGACCGCGAAACTCGACGACCTGACCCTGTGGCTCAAAGGCCATCCGTCGCAACCGATTGCTCCGGTCGCCACGCGGGTCGGGCTGGCGCTCGACGATCCTCGTGTCGAGATCAGACAGGGCGACATCTCGACGCTTCTGCCGCAGGTCGATCTGGTCGTCGTCCCGACCAGCGCCGTGGCGATCGAGGCGCTGGCCTATGGGTGCGAGGTGGTCGTTCCGGTGTTCGGGACGTTCCCCGCGATGACGCCGCTGGCCGGGTTCGATGAGGTGTATCACCGCGTGCACTCGCCCGACGAACTGCGGAGGCTGGTGGCACGGCACCGAGCCGAAGGCCCGCGGGTCGACCGAGACACCAAGCGAGCCTTCGTCGAGAGCTACTGGTGTCTGGACCCGTCGCTGGCGCGATGGAGTCGATTGCTCGGTCTCGACGACGGGAGCCAGGCTGCGTCTCCGACGGCGGGGGAGAGGCGTTGATGGAACAGCCTTCGATCATCCTGATCATCCTGGATTCGGCGCGTCGGGACATGTTCGGCTGTTATGGGTCGAATCTCGGTCTGACTCCCAACTTCGACCGTCTCGCGTCGGAAGGGATGCTGCTCTGGGATCACTATGCCGCCGGGTGTGGCTCGGCGCAGGCGCACGTCAGCACGTTCACTGGTCAGCACTCGGCTCGTCATCGGATGGTCCACAACCTGTGCGAAGTGCGTGATGATCTGCTGGCCATGCCCCGGCTGCTGCGGGAACTGGGATATCGGACTTACGGTCACAGCAAGGCGAGTTTCATCCCGCCGGCCGGTCACGAGCATCTCTTCGGGTTCGACGAGATGTGGTATTCGGGCAAGGCGTCAGCCAGGGCGCGTTCGGGTGGAGCGCGTGATCGCGCGCTCGACCTCCTGCGCCGCTGGCCGTGGGCCTTCAATACCGCAAAGCGTCTGTACGGGACAATGCTCGGTCGTGAGCGTCAGCTGGCGGCGTCGGCCCGCTACTTCGACGGGCATGCATCGTTTCGCTATCTGCGCGACCGGTTGGCTGAGCATCACGGCACGGCGCCGGTGTTCGCCTACTCGACGATTCTCCATCCGCACACGCCCTACTATCCGCCCAAGCGCTACCTCGACCGCTTCTTCCACGGTCGGCCGGTGCCGACGCAGGCGTTGGACATCCAGGCCAACTTCCATGCATACGCCAATGGTGATCTCGGCGAGGCCACCGAGGGGATCGAGGCGTTGAAGCTCTGCTATCAGGCAGACCTCGTCTATGGGGACGAGCAGCTCGGGCAGTTCGCTGACGAGCTCGCTGAGCGCGGCATTCTCGACGAATCGGTGCTCATCGTCACCTCCGACCATGGCGAGCTCTTCGGGGAGCACGGCCTGGCCAATCACGGGGCCAGCGTCTGGGAGCAGCTGTACTCCACGCCGTGTCTGATCCGGTATCCCAAGACGATTCCGGCCGGGACCGTCGTCCGCGAGCTCACCTCGGCGCTCGATCTGGTCCCGACGGCCTTTTCGCTTATCGGCAAAGAGGACTGGCTCTCCGAGCGGACGACCCTGGACGGGGCACCGTTGGGCCCCGCCACACAGGTAGATCCGGATCGAACGCTGATCGTCGATTCGCCTCCGGCGGTGCTGCCTGAACGGTTCAAGCAGTATCCGAAGCTGCTCTATCTGCTCAGCATCATTGCCCGGGCGGCGCGGACGAGCGAGTTCAAGTACATCTGGCAATCGAATGGCCAGAGGCTGCTGTTCCGGACCGGCACCCCGGAGGATGACGAGCACAACGTGCTCGATCAGTATCCGGAGACGGCCGACGAACTGCATGCCAGGATGGTGTCTTTCTACGAAGCGGTCGATCCCGAGTTCGCGATCGATCAGTACCCCGTCAACATCGGACGCACTGCGGGCGCCCTGATGACGAACCCCACCGTGCGGCAGGAGCTCAAGCGCCTGGGCTACATGTAGCGCCTGTTCGGTGAGGACCAATCCACTCGGCCGGCGATGAAAGAAGAGCACATCCGCCCTGCCCGGTTGTTCGACCGGTATCTCGAAATCGCCCTCGACGACGCGAAGGAGCTTCTCTCCGGAGCGACTGAGTTCGACGACGTAGCCTGCCCTGGCTGCGCGGCGGCCGGCGTGACCGAGCGGTTCGACCGGCACGGGTTCGAATATCGATGTTGCGCCGAGTGTCGGTCGCTGTATTTGAGTCCCAGGCCGTCGGAGGCGCAGCTGGGTCGCTTCTACAGCACGTCGAAAGCCGTGGCGTACTTCGCGACCCATTTCTACAAGGAAACCGAGGACGCCCGCCGGCGTGAGCTTGTCCGTCCCAAGGCGGAGATGACGGCCGAGTGGGCGCGTCGGCTAGGGGCGACCGATTGCCTGGTCGACGTTGGCGCCGGGTACGGGACCTACCTCGAAGAGACCCGCGCCCTGGGCGTGTTCGATCAGCTCCGGGCGGTAGAGCCGGCCGCTCGACTCGCTGCGGTGTGTCGCGACAAGGGGTTCGACGTGATCGAGCTGCCGGCCGAGGCGATCTCCGAGCCGGTCGGTGCGACATGCTGCACCTGCTTCGAGGTGCTCGAGCACGTGCATGATCCGCTGCGGCTCCTCGGTGCGCTCAAGCGGATCGTGCGGCCGGGAGGGATGGTGCTGTTCACGACCCTGACCGCATCCGGCTTCGACATCGTCGAGCTCTGGCGTGAGTCCAAGTCGGTCATGCCGCCCAGCCACCTCAATCTGCTCACCACGACCGGTCTGCGGCGTCTGGTGGAGCGCGCCGGTCTCGAGCT
>CAJWMX010000088.1 GCA_913043805.1 uncultured Acidobacteriota bacterium
AGGAGGGAGCAACCAGGCGGGTTGTGACCGACGAAGCAACAACGCCAGACGGGATGCCCCGCCCGAAAACGCCTACTCGACGACGACGGTGAGGTTCTCGTAGCTGAAGTTCGAGCCGTCGCTGGCCACCGCGCGGAGCACGTACTCCCCCGGCTCGTCGAAGGTGACGTCGGCCACCCAGGTGTTGTCGCCAGGCACCTTGGGGAGGATGTAGGGCGGTGACCAGGGCGAATTGCCCCAGACCCGCGTGTCCATCCAGGCCTTCATCTGTTCGGGGCTGAACCGGACATGGTGGGCTGGTCCACGAAAGACCGTCCACATCATCCGTAAGCCTGGAGCGCCGGAGACCACCACCGAGCCTACGCCCCTCGTGCTGTAGAGCTCGTCGAGCGTCTTCGGCGGCTCTCGGTTGGCCCGAGGTGGGTAGTTGTCGGGGTCGACCGCGTGTGCCCGCAAACTCAACGGTTCCCCCACGCGAACCGTGCGCCTCAGCGTTCCCTCGATGCTGAGATTGGGCGCCTGGTTCTCGCGCAGCCGATCGTCGAGACTGCCGAAGGCGCCGCCCACCTCGGTCGACATCACCTGGGTGTCCATCCGGTAGTCGGGACGGAGCGACGCGTACACCCGGTTCCTGGTGCCGTGGGTCGTCAGCGTCCAGACGAGCTCTTGTTCGCCGAATTCCGCAGGGACCTCCACCGTGAAGAGGAATGGGTTGCGCCGCGGGTAGAAGTGGGTCGGCTGGCCCTGATCGATGTCCGACGCGATGATACGGTCGACCTCGATGTCGTCCATCTCGCCAGCCTCGGCCAGCGCGAAGTAGTTGTCCGGGCCCACCGGGATGTCGAACTGTTCCTCCCAGTTGGAGTTCATGTAGCCGAACCAGAGCGTGTAGGTGCCGTCGTCGTTGGGCCACCACCCCTCGAATGCCGGATGGACGCTCTGTCCCCGCAGGAACATGAACCGCGTCTGGGCGTCGAGTGCGGCCGGCCACGCCAGCACGGCGGCGAGGGCCACTGACGCCGCCGTCAGCCGTGCCGCCAGTCTCACTGGCCTTCCCCGCCGTCGGTCGTGGCGGTCTCGTCGGGCGGGATCGGTGCCCAGCAGAGCGGGCAGCCGACGTCGTACTCGTTCCGGCTCTCCATCGCGGCGCGACGCTCGCTCATCTCTTCCTGAAACTGCTCCTCGGTCAGCTCGACGGCGTAGCCGAGGTCGATGAACATGTTCGCGACCGACCGACGGCCCCCGCCCGCCCAGTTGCGGTTGTCGGCGAGGTTCTCGTTGCCGGCGGTCGTGTCGAGGAAGCCGATGATGTGGAGAATCGTGCCCTTGGGCAGCAGCGGCGCCGCGTCGTCCTCGTAGACATACTGCTTCACCCAGTTGTGGTCGTAGCCGACGCAGTTCAGGGTGAAGTGGTTGCCGCCCCAGATGGCCTCCATGCACATGCGTGTGCCGGGCGCGTGCAGGTGCGGCTCGAACGCGATGATCTTCGTGTGCTGCTCGAGCACCTCGAACGAGTGGAATTCCTGGTCGGCGCGCCCGGGCATGACGTCGATGTCGTTCCCGTTCCCCAGCCGCACCGGGGCCCGACCGCCGTACTCCGGTTCATAGCCCTTCGGATGGAAGTGGAAACCGAACTCGAGCCGGCCGGTGGTCTCCTGGATGCCGTTTGAGTGCAGGTGGCTGGCGCCCAGGTGCAGCGCCGAGTTGGCCTGCAGCAGCGTGCCAAACTTTTCGGGGAAGATGTCCGGGTTTCGGCCCACCTCGTGGATCGGCCAGCGGATCCGGGTGTCGTCGAGTACCTCGGTGCCCGTCTCGTTGAGCACGCCGCTCGAGTAGGTCATGTGGTGAAAGATGTAGCGTCCACCGACCGTGTCTGAGCCCGAGGCGGGCGGGATGTCGTTCACCTCCCGCACCTCGACGGCGCTCACGTATCGGTCCTCGGTCAACCCCGTCGGCACCAGACCGATGTCGCCCCACCGGTCGGGTCCGATCGCGGGCAGGGTGATCTCCGGTCCTCGCAGGATCAGATCAGGCTCGCCGAGCGCCCACTCACCCGCGGCGGTGAATTCGAGCGCGGGTGGCATGTCCGCCTGGTTGCCGAGCGGGGCGCCATGGTCGACCCACGCCTGAATCTTGGCCAGCTCGAGGTCGCTGAGCGACGTATCGTCCTTGAACCGCGTGATGCCGATGTCCTTTTCAAGATAGAACGGTGGCATCGCGCCCATCCGGTCCCGGATGGCGGTTCGATGCTTGATGGAGCGTGCCCAGGGTCTGACTTCCTGGTAGGTGACCAGCGACATCGGGGCGCCGCCGTTGGGCCGGTGACAACTCTGGCAGCTACGCTGAAGGATCGGGACGATGTCCTTGGCGAAGGTCACATCGGTCGGCGCGATGCCGAAGTCCGCTACGTCGTAGTAGTGGACCTCCGGATGCGGGTCCGCGCCGGCGATTGACTGACCGTTCGCTAGTGTTGGCCACGCGAGCAGCGCCAGGACAGCGCAGGCGAATGTCGCCTTCTGCATTCGATCCTCCCTCGGGAACGGATTCTGTACCGAGGACATGGTACCAGAATCGGCCGTGCACCCTTAGTCGTCGGCTTCGGCGCCGTAGATCACGACCCCTTCGAGACCGACCCGCGCCGTCTCGGTCGGGTTCAACAGCCGGACCTCGACCTCGTGAGGCCCGTCGTCGAGCGCGTAGCGCCAGAACAGGTAGAACCGTCGGGTGGTGAACTCGGTCGGCCAGCGCGCGGTCTCGACCAGTTCGCCGTCTACATGCAGCTCGGCCTCGAACACATGGTCGTCCCCTTCCGTGGTCGCGGTACCCATCAGGGCGAACCCAATGCCGTCGAACTCGAAGCTATAGCTGTCGTTCAGGAATTGCGGCTCCGGGCGGCCGTCGCCGGTCGTCACGAGCGAGCGCCGTTCGGTGGCGACATGGGCGGGGAAAGCGTCCTCGAACGGTACGATCTCGGGCGTCTGTACCGCGATGGTGACTTCCGCATCGGAGACGCTGCCGCCGCCGCGCTCGATCATCTGCAGCGCGTGCTGATAGGACAGTTCGTACGCGTCGTCGAGCGAGATGGTCGTGTAGGCGAAGTCCAGTCCCTCGATGTCGGAGAGCCCCTGCTTCCAGAAGTCCGGAATGCCCTCGTAGCCGTAGATGGTGCCGAGGATGCCCGCGGCGGTCGCCGGGTTGCAGTCGGCATCGTCACCCGCGCGGGTGGCGATTTCGAGGGTGCGTGAGAAGTCGCCGTCGCCATAGAGCAGCCCGAGCACGACCCACGCGGCGTTGATCTTCGCGTCGATGTTGAAGGGCGACATCAGGCCGCGCGGACCGAGGTCGGTGTCGGCCCATCGGTCGTGGATGCCCTGCCACGCATGGACCCAGTCATCGGGGTTCTCGTCGTGGAGCGCGAGCGTGTCCTGGATGATGCGGTGGAAGTCGCTCTCGGCCGGGATCACATCGATGGCCCGACGGACGATCGTCTCGATGTCGTCCTCGACGAAGGCGATGGAGTACATCGAGGCGACGAACACTCCGCCATACCAGCCGTCGCCATAGTTCATGATGTGGCCGACCCGGTCGCTGATCTCCACCGCGCTGTTCACCATGCCCGGAGTCATCAGCCCGGCGAAATCGGCCTCGATCTGGAAGTCTATGTCGTCGGCGGCCGGGTTGTTGCGCCAGTGGCCCGACTCGGGCGGGCTCAGCCCGTTCAGCACGTTGTAGCGCGCGACCTGGTTGGCGAACCACAGGCTGTAGTCGGCGTTGGCGAAGGCGTCGGCGAACGCCTGCGCGGGCGCATCGATTCCGCGGTCTTCGAGCACCTGAACGAAGGTCAGGTCCATGTAGATGTCGTCGTAGACGCCCGGGCGTTCGGTGAACGTCTCCCGGAGGAAGCCGTCGTACCACTCCAGCTCGCGCTCATCCGGTACCCGTTCGCTGTTGAACCGGAACTCCACCGGGAAGCCGTAGGTCACGCCGATGGTCTGGGCGGCCCAGGCGCCCCTGATCTTGCTTCGGAGCGTGTCGGTCGACATGGTCACGGTCTCGGATGCGGCCGGGGCTTCGGGGGGCGCGGGCGGCGCGGCGGTCTCGTCGCCGCATGCCGCGAGAATGAGGGTGAGCGGCAAGATGATGAGGGCGAGTCGAGTGACTCCGCGTGACAGTGGCAAGGTGCTCTCCTTCATGACAGGGGGGGCGACGGCATCGCGTCCTGTGCGCCCAGACGCGTGACCGACACGGCGGCGGCCCGGCAAGCGAACTCGACGCTCGCGGTCAGATCGAGTCCACGGGACAGTCCAGCCGCGACGGCGCCGTTGAAGCAGTCGCCGGCGGCGGTCGAATCCACCGCCGTCACCCGGGGCGCAGGAACGAACGTGGTCTGACCGCCCCCGGCGAGGCACACCCCCGCCGCGCCCAGCGTGAGGGCCACGTGGGTCGCGCCGGCGTCGACCAATGTCGCCGCCGCTGCTCGGGCCGATGCTTGATCGGCGACCTCGATACCGGTCAGGCGTTCTGCCTCGGTCTCGTTCGGGGTCAGAAGATAGGTGCCGGCAAGCAGGCTGTCCGGCAGCGGTCCGTCCGGGGCGGGAGCCGGGTCCAGGATCACCCGGCATTCGCGTGACCGCGCGACGTCGACCGCCCGCTGGACCGTGGCCAGCGGGATCTCGAGCTGAAGCAGGACCAGAGCGCCGGGTGGCAGCTCGCTACACGCGTGTTCGACGTCGGCTGGCGCAAGCGCGCTGTTGGCGCCCGGCGCCACGACGATCTGGTTCTCGCCCGCCGCATCCACGCTGATCAGCTCGACGCCGGAGGGGCGGTCCGGGTCACGGCCAACGTGGGTACACTCGACGCCGTTCCTTTCGAGACTGGCCATGGCGGCGTCGGCGAAGATGTCGGTTCCGAGGCACGCCACCATCGAGACGTTGGCGCCAAGCCGGGCGGCGGCCACGGCTTGGTTGCCGCCCTTGCCGCCCGGACTCATGAAGAAGTCGCCGCCCAGTACGGTTTGACCCGGCGCCGGCAGTTGGTCGGTCTTGACCACCAGATCCGTGTTCAGGCTGCCGATGACGTAAACCGGGGCGCGGGTCGACTCGTCCATGGCTCTTGAGCCCCGGCCGATCGCTCGAGGGGCGGCGCAGAAGGGACCCTAGCATAGATGGTGAGCCAGCACGGCGCGAGTGGCCGCCCCGCCTATTGGCTTGCTCGCGACGGACATCCGTCCACGACCCGCACGACCACGTTGCCCTGCTTGCGTCCAGTCTCGACGTAGCGGTGCGCCTCGACGATCTCTTCCAGGGGGTAGCTCCGATCGATCACGGCGCGCAGCTGACCCGCGTCGACCAGGTCCCGTACGACCTGGAGAGCCTTGGTCTTCCGGATCGACATCCCGGTCACGACCCTGGGGCCCCCTCGCACCGCCGTCCACCGTTCGAGCAGGCTGTTCTTCAGACCCACGGTTGGCGCGTAGTGTCCGTCTGGCGCGAGGACAGGCAGACAGTGCTCGAATGAGCTCTTCCGACCGTGTCGAAGACGATGTCGTAGGTGTCGTCCGCCCTCGCGAAGTCCCTATCGGTGCAGTCGATCACGTCATGGGCACCCAGCGACCGCACCAGATCGACATTGCGACCGCTGCAGACGCCGGTGACGGTCGCCCCGAAGTGTCTGGCCAGCTGAACCGCGAAGGTGCCGATGCTCACGGAGGCGCCAATGACCAGGACCCGGTCGCCCTCCCGCATGCCGGCCAGTTCCCGCAGGAAGAAGAGGGCCGTCGTGGCGCCGTTCACATAGGCCACCGCTTCGTCGTAGGGGAGCGTCATCGGTTTTCCGACAAGGGACCCGTTCTCGGGAAGCAGGGCATATTCGGCGTAGGCGCCCATGCGGAAGCCACAGAAGCCATAGACCGCTTCGCCGAGGCTGAATCGTTCCACCCGTTCGCCCACGGCGACGACCTCGCCCGCCAGCTCGCTCCCGATCACCCGCGTCCGGGGGCGCCGGAGACCTATGTCATCGACCCCGCGGGGACCGTGCGCTTCAAGCAGGTGGGGCCGTTGACCATCGAGGTGATCCGGGACACGGTGCTCCTGATGGTGGCGAGGTGGGAGCGGTGAAGGGGCCGCTCTCGCTGCTCCTGGTCGCGCCGGTGCTCTTGCTGATCGGTTGCGCTGGAGTTGCTGACCTCACGCTTGAAGACCGGGTGAGCCGGTTCCTGCGCGAGGTCCGCTGTCTCGTCTGCCGGAACGAGACGTTGGCCGAATCGCGAGCCGAGCTGGCGGACGACCTCCGCCGCGAGGTTCGAACGCAGATGGCGGCGGGGCGCACCGACGAGGAGATCCGCGCGTTTCTGACGGCCAGATACGGCGACTTCGTCCTCTACCGTCCACCGCTCCGGCCGTCCACCTACCTGCTGTGGTTCGGGCCGTTCGTCCTGGTGATCGGGGTGGGCGGATGGCTCTTTCGGCAGAGCGGAGCGCGTCGGGCCTCGCTGCCCGATCTTCCGCCGGCGGTGCGTCGGCGCGCTCGTCGGCTTCTCGGGAGCGATGGGCGTGCAGCCGGCCTGACCGAGGCACAGGCCTCCAGCCTGGCCGTCTATCGCCAGCACCACCGCGACCTGGCCCGCGAGCACCGTCGCGGAGTCATCGATGATGGCCAGTTCGAGCGAGATCTAGCCGGACTGGAGGCGCGGCTAGGCGGTCCCGCCTCAGGAGCCTCTCCTTGTCTCGGGGCGCTCCGCCCTGGTTCGCATCTGGCGGTTGGTCCGGCATCGGTGTATAAACGTTCAGCTCGACGAGGAACACTGATGACGAAGCGACGCTATCCGCTCGCCGCCGCCCTGATTCTGCTGCTGGCGCCCGTGCTGACCGTTCCGGCGGTGGTTGCCAACGAGAACGACTACCAGCCGGGGCCCGCCTCCTGGGTCGGGGATCTGACCCCCATCACAGAGGCGGACTGGAGTTACGACCGCGCGGAACATCTGCTCGGCCGCGCCGGTTTCAGTGGCACTCCGGACGAGATCCAGCGGCTCGCCGACATGACGCCGGCCGAGGCTGTGGCGTCGCTCGTGGACTTCGACGCGATCGCCAATGACCATCTGCTGGCGTTCGAGCACTCCGGCTTCTTCGATGCGTCGCTCGCCGACTTCCCGCCCAGCCGTCCCGCCGCTACCGAGCTGGCCCAGGAGACGGGTGAGAGCATGGGCATCCGGGTGAAGCCCGAGGGGGGCAACCGGCACATGCAGCCGGTGTCGGACCGCTTCTTCTACTGGCTCAGGGCGTCACAGCTCGAGAGCCGCCGGGTGGCGTATTGGTGGGCAGAGCGGATGCTCGACACCAATCGTCCGCTGCAGGAGAAGCTGGCGCTCTTCTGGCATGGGCACTTTGCCACCGCGGAAGGCAAGGTGCGCGACTACCGGAAGCTGCTCGGTCAGGTCGAGCTGTTCCAGGAGCACGCCGCCGGTAATTTCGGTGAACTGGTCGAGGCGGTCGCCAAGGATCCGGGCATGCTCTATTACCTGGATGCCGGCGTGAACGTGAAAGGCGCGGCCAACGAGAATTTCGCTCGTGAGGTGATGGAGCTCTTCACCATGGGCGTCGGCAACTACTCGGAGCGAGACGTCAGGGAGGCGGCGCGGGCGTTCACCGGGTGGAACTACGTTGACCTCGACTTCGTGGTCAACGCCGACCAGCATGACGACGGCGAGAAGGAGTTCCTCGGCCGGACCGGGAATTTCGACGGTGTCGACGTGTTGCGCATCATCCTCGAGCAGCCGGTTACCGCCGAGTACATCGGCGCCAAGCTCTACCGGTTCTTCGTTCGGGCAGACCCCAGCGACGCCTTGGTCGCCGAGCTCGGGGAGGTTTTCCGGGGCGCCGACTACGAGCTCCGGCCGCTGTTGACGACCATCTTCCTTTCCCGAGACTTCTACAGCGAAGCCTCCTACGGTGCGCACATCAAGGGGCCGGTCGAGCATGTCATCACGATGCTGAACCAGCTTGACGCCGACGATGTGCCAGGCGTGCCCGACTTCAACCGCACCACGTCCGGTCTGGGGCAGACGTTGCTCAACCCACCCTCGGTGGCCGGTTGGGCCCAGGGGCAGGCCTGGATCACCCCCGCCCTGTTGCAGCGGCGAGGCAACGTCGCGTTCAACTTCCTGTTCCCCGACATCGTGGGTTTCCAGGACCCCAACTTCATGCCGAGCGGAGGCGATGCGATCATCGGTGAGCGTCTCCGGAGCGGCCAGAACTTCACGGCGGCCATTGCGCTGGATCCGACCGCCGAGCAGACCGCGTTCAACATGGTGGCGCGTGAACGGGACGAGCTGTTCAACACGCGGGTCTCGGGCTATCGGGCCTGGGCCACCGCCGCACAGAAGCTCATTCCGACCCCGCGTGGCGCGGTCCGGATCGACATGACCCGGATGGTGCTCGACTCCGGCGCGACCACGGCCACCGAGGCGGTCGATCATCTGCTCGGCCGTTTCCTGCGGATGCCGGTGTCGGCCGAGTTCCGTTCCGGTCTGATCGAGTTCCTCGGTGACGAGCTGGCCACCGACGAGCTGGCGCGGGCCGAAACGTATCTGGAAGACCCGCTTCGGATGGTCACGCATCTGATCATGAGCACGCCGGAATACCAGATTGACTAAGAGGACATTCGCATGACTTTGTCGAATCGTGGAAAGCGGTTGATTGACGAAAGCGGCGTATCGCGCCGGCAGGCGCTCAAGATCGGCGCCCAGGGCATCGGGCTGGGCATTCTGAGCGGCGTCAGCCCCCTGCCGCCGATGTTCACCGCGGCCTCGACTGCGCTCGCGGCCACGCCCGGCAAGATCCTCGTGGTCTTCGATCGAAACAAGCCCTGCCCGATAAATTGCTTGAGATGCATCTGCTACAACAAATAGACGATTAGGTTTGGGCGTTAATTTTGCAAGAATAGATAGTTTAATGGGATCTAAATCTTGAGCCTCGTCTACAACGATTGCATCGTAGGT
>CAJWMX010000089.1 GCA_913043805.1 uncultured Acidobacteriota bacterium
GCCGTAGACGTTGACCGGGCTGTGTGCCTCTCCCGGGCCGTTAGTCGGCTTACCCAATTCCCACAAAGTGCCACTCTCGCCCAGATCGGAAGTTTCCCAACCCTTGGCCGAAGCGCTCATGGAACGGTCCATGGACGAAATGCTCAAGCGCCGCGGACTCGCCTGATCACTCCTTGCCCTTGAAGTCGCAGCGAGCCATTCGCTTCAGGAAGTCGGGCAACGCCTGGCCGACCACCGTCGTCGCATAGATCCCCACCGCTCCGCTGGCAACCGCCCCCACGAGGAAGATCGAGCCGGTCACGCACAGCGTCTCTGTCGCGGGGTGATGTTGCCCGAGTGCCTCGACCGGGCTGGATGCCGTCAGAACCGGCGTCGGGTGGGCCAGCTCGGTGACCAGCCCCGCGAGTCGCTCCGGCGCGATGGCGCGGGGCGTGGCAGGCGCCGTGCAGATGAACCGGCTTGCCACGGGCGCCAGAGCCCGCACGATACCCGCGGCGTCCTTGTCGTCCATGATGGCCAGCACGACGGGCAGTGGCGCGGCTCTTGAGGCTTGGAGGTGGTTCGCCAGGGCCGCCGCGGCGGACGGGTTGTGAGCTGCGTCGAGCCAGAGCGTGCGCTTCCCGAAGACGACTCGCTGGAGCCTGCCCGCCCACTCGACCTCGCTGAGTCCGGCGATGATCGCGGAGGGAGCCACCGGCAGGCCGTCGCGGTCGATGGTTTCGAGGAGTCGGACCGCGCCGAGCGCATTGACGCGCTGGTGGGCGCCAGCCAGTCCGAGTCGAACCGCGGGATAGGCGTGCGCTGGCGTCGCGATTCGCACCCGCTCAGCGTCGACGTCGATGAGCGTGGCTCCCTCGTGGGCGTCTATCCAGCGGGCGCCTCGCGCTGCCGCCGTCTCGCTGAGGACCGACCGTATGGCCGGACGGTCCTCGGTCGTCACGATGGTCATGTCGGACTTGATGATGCCCGCTTTTTCGGCGGCGATCGCCTCCAGCGTGTCGCCCAGGTAGGCCTGGTGATCGAGTCCTATCGCGGTGATGACGCCCCATCGCGCCGGGACGATGTTTGTGGCGTCGAAGCGTCCCCCGAGTCCAACCTCGAGGAGTGCGACGTCCACCTCGCACCGGCGAAACCAGGACAGCGCGATCGCCGTGATCGCTTCGAAGAACGTGGGCGGCGTGGCCAGTGACCCGCGCGCCACGAGCGCGTCTGCCCGAGCGAGGAAGGCGCCCGCTTCTTCCTCGAGCGCTGCGGGTGAGATCTGGCTCCCATCGACGACGATCCGCTCCCGCAGCGATACCAGATGGGGAGAGGTGTACCGTCCCACGCGGTGTCCGGCCGCTCGAAGCGCGTGGTCGGCCATGGCGACGGTCGATCCCTTGCCGTTGGTGCCGGCCACGAGTACGCCCGGATACGCGGACTCCGGGTGGTCGTCAGCGGCCATCAGCGCGCCGATGGCCTCAAGACCCGGTCTGATCCCGAACCGTTCGAGGTTGGCCAGTGTGTCGAGCGAGGTGGCGACGGTCACACCCTCACTCCGTGGGGCGCTTGTCGGCGTCCGACGCGGTCGGTTGCGCTGGACGTGGATCCGGCGCCGTCGCCGAGTCGGTGATCAGGCCCAGCAGCCGACCGAGCACGTCCCTGAGCTCGCGCCGGTCGACGACCAGATCGATCAAGCCGTGATCCAGCAGATACTCCGACCGCTGAAAGCCGTCAGGGAGCGGGCGACCGATCGTCTGACGGATCGTCGCCGGCGGCGCGAAGCCGATCTGCGCCTCCGGTTCGGCCAGGATCAGGTCGGCGCCCATGGCGCACGCCGACACCACGCCGCCGGTCGTGGGGTCTGTCAGCAGTGCCAGGTGAGGAATGCCATCACGGTCGAGTTGCCCGAGGGCGACGCCGATCTTGGCCATCTGCATGAGCGACAACGCCCCTTCCATGATGCGGGCTCCGCTCGAGGCACACACCAGCAGCAGGGGGCGGCGGGCCGCGCGAGCCCGGTCCGAGGCTCGGACGACTTTCTCACCCAAGACCATGCCGAGGGTGCCGCCGAGGAAACGGTGGTCCATCGCTACCACCTCCACCGCGACACCTCCAATGGCGCCCGTCGCCGCGATGGCGGCGTCGCGCAGGCCGGTGACGGCCATCGCGTCGGTGAGTCGGTCTGCATAGGCGCGCCGGTCATTGAACGACAGCGGATCGGTCGAGACCAGTTCGGCGTCGTGTTCCCTCCAGCTGCCGTCGTCGAGCAGCGTGCGGAGCCTCGCCGCGGCCCCCAGGCGCCAATGGTGGCGGCAGTCAGGACAAACGTGCAGGTGAGCCTCAAGGTCCCGTCGGTGGAGGCTTCGTCCGCACCGATCACACGCGGTGCCGAAGGCGCTGGCCACGAGTCGAGCTTACCGCAGCCGTCCCCAAACAGGTGCTGGTCGTCCGAGGACGGCTAGCGAGGAACGTAGTACCGGGTGCCCTGGCCCATCGTCTCCATCTGCTTGAGTAAATCGTCCAGGGCCTCGTCGCCCCACTCCAGATCGATGTGGGATGTTTCGACCACCAGCAGTGGCGTGGATGTGTAGTGGAAGAAGAAGTGGGTGTAAGCCTCGTTGAGCTCCCGCAGATATTCCGCGTCGGGAGGCGTTTCGCCGTTCTCCTGGTACTCCCGCTCCCGAGAACGGACCCGGCGCTGTAGCGCGTCGGTCGGCATCTGTAGATACAGGACCAGGTCGGGGGCGGTGACGTCGGCCTCCAGCAGGTCGTACAGCCGCTGATAGATGAACAACTCGTTGTCGTCCAGGTTCAGGTAGGCGTAGATCTTGTCCTTGGCGAACAGGTAGTCGGTGATGGTCTGCGTGTCGAAGAGGTTGGATTGTTGCAGCTCGGTCTGCTGACGATGCCGTGTCAGCAGCGAGAAGAGCTGGGTCTGGAAGGCGGCGCCGGCGCGGCCGGCGGCGAAGTCGGCGAGAAACGGGTTCTCGGTGTCGTCGAGTACCACCCGAGCTTCGAGCCGGTTGGCCAGCCGCCGGGCGAGCGTCGATTTCCCGACCCCAATCGGGCCTTCGAGCGCGATATGGCGGAACTCCAACGTGGGGCCGAGTATACCAGTCCGACCGACCCGTCCCGCCGACCGCGCGTGCTATGATTCGCCCACGCTCGGGTTCATCGCCACACCCTACCGAAACGATGCTGCAGCCTTGCTTATCCTGCTGGGACCGTCGTACGGCTGGGCTCGCACTGCTCGGGCTGTGGACCGTTGGGTGCGCGCAGGGGCCACCCCCGCTCCCGCCGGCGCCGGCGCCGCCCCCGGTCTCCTACGAGCAGAAGCTGAGCTGGATCATCCAACTCGAGGATCAGCGGATCCTTCGCGATCCGGCGTTGCCGGATCCGGCCGAGCTGGTGGCGGTCGCGGCGGCCGCCGCTCCTGAGGGTGAACCGCCGGCGGCGCCGGCCGTGGTACCCCCTCCCCCGCGCGCCATCCCGGACCTGCTCCGGCTCGCGGAGGACGAGAGCGGCGCGGTACGTCGTCGCGCCGGGCTGGCGATCGGACGGGTCGGCCTGCCCGCCGGCGTGCCGACGCTGGTCGCTCTTCTGAGCGACCCGATTCCCGAGGTTCGCGAGATCGCCGCGTTCGGACTGGGGCTGCTGGCTGACGAGGCCGCGGTCGAGCCGCTGGTTGACGCCTTGCGGGACTTCTCTCCGGTGGTGCAGGCGCGTGCGGCTCGGGCGCTGGGGCGCTTGGAGGCCACCGACGCCGTCGATGCGGTGCGGGCGATGGTCGAGATGCACGTGACCGAGGCGTACCCGGTCGATCCGGAGCAGCTCGGCTATCCGCTGACGCCGCGGGTCGAGGCGTTTCGGTCCGGGATCTACGCGCTTGCCGCGCTCGGGGCATACGAGGCCCTGGCGGCGACGGTCCTGACTGACGAAGGCGACCCGATCCTCTGGTGGTGGCCGGTAGCGCAGGCGCTCTGGCAGGTGGGGGATCCCAGGACGGTCGGTCCGCTCCAGACGTTGGTCGGTATTCAGGGGTCCTACGGCGTCGCCATCGCGGCGCGTGCGCTCGGCGAGCTTGGCGACACCGCGGCGCTGCCGGCTTTGGTCGGGCTGCTCGATACCGAGCGTCGCGACCGGCGGGTCATCGTCGCCGCGATTCGCGCGCTCGCCGAGCTTGGCGACGACAAGGCGGCGCCGGAGCTGCGCGCCATGCTCCGCGACGCCGTGCCGGATCGTGCCCTGCTGCTCGAGTTGGTCGAGGCGCTGGCCAGCGTCGGAGCAACCGACTCGACCGATGTCATGGTCGAGTTGATGACGCATCGATGGGGCCCGCTTCGTGGCGCCGCGCTGCGTGGGTTGGCGCGGCTCGACCCGGAGCTCTTTCTGCTGACGCTCTCGGGGCTGCCCCCTGACGACGACTGGCAGGTACGCGTCGACCTGGCCCGGGCATTCGCGCTGGTCGACCCCGACGTCGCGGCATTCCGGCTGACGCAGCTGGTCGAGGACGAGGACAGACGGGTCGTGCCGACCGCGCTCAGGTCATTGGCGACGGTCCGCGCGCCAAACGCGAGGGACGTCTTCCTGTACCTGCTGTCTGACACCGATGTCGTGGTGCGGAAGACCGCGGCCGAGTTGCTGGGTGAACTGGAGGTTCGGGAAGCCGTCGAGCCGCTCGTGGCAGCCTATCGCGCGGCGGCCGATGACGAGTCGTATCTCGCGCGGGCGGCGGCCGTCGATGCGCTTGGACGCCTTGGTGGCGACGCCGCCACGGACCTGCTCAAGGAAGCGACGGGCGATGCCGACTGGGCGGTGCGAGTGCGGGCCGCCGAACACCTGGCCCGTCTGGATCCGTCGTTCGACGCGGACGCGGCGATCCGTCCGGCGCAGCTTCGGCTGCCGCTCGAGGCGTATCGGGCCGAGTCGCTCGTGACGCCATCGGTGTCAACCCACGTCTTCATCGAGACCGAGCGGGGGACGATTCAGATCGAGCTGCTGGTCAACGAAACGCCGATGACGGCGGACAACTTCATGCGCCTGGGCCGCTCCGGGTTCTACAACGGCCTGCTCGTGCATCGGGTCGTGCCCAACTACGTGGCGCAGATGGGCGACCCGCGCGGCGACAGTCAGGGCGGGCCCGGATACACCGTGCGCGATGAACTCACGCCGATGCCCTACCTGCGAGGCACGGTCGGAATGGCGCTCGACTGGGGCGACACCGGTGGCAGCCAGTTCTTCATCACCACTACCCCTCAGCCGCAGCTCGAGGGGCGCTACACGGTCTTCGGCAATGTCATCGCCGGGATGGACGTCGTCGACCAACTCGAGCCAGGCGACCGTATTCAGGTGGTTCGCGTGTGGGACGGGGTGACGCCGCTCAACGACGCCGACGGCGTGGAGTGAACGTACAAAAAAAAGGGGGCGACACCGCCGCCCCCTTTCTCTCGAAGTCGGAAGAGCTTAGCGCTTCTTCGCGCCCTTCTTGGCGGCGGCCTTCTTTGCGACCTTCTTCGTTGCCTTCTTTGCGACCTTCTTGGCTACTTTCTTGGTCGCCTTCTTTGCTGCCTTCTTGGCCACTTTCTTGGCCACTTTCTTGGTCGCCTTCTTCGCTGCCTTCTTCGCCATTCTTCCTCCTTGGCATGTGGTCGCTCAGCGAGAGTACCTGTGCCCGAACATCACAACAGGTGGGCTGAGCCTCCCACCCTCATACCAGATGTAGATTATGGATGATAAAATTCGGGTGTCAAGCACAAACATCCACAAAAGTCAAAACGGACCCTCGCTTTCGCCCCTCCAGTATCGGCGTGAAGCGCGCTGAACTTTAGCGCCGGTCAGTCGACGGTCGTACGCGTCTCCTGCTTCTCGGCGTAGCGTTCGAGGGCGAGCCCGATCAGTCGATCGAGCAGCCGCGGATAGGGCAGTCCGGTAGCGTCCCACAGCTTGGCGAACATGCTGATGGTGGTGAAGCCGGGGTGGGTGTTGATCTCGTTGATGAACACTTCGCCGCTGTCTGGCGCCAGCAGGAAATCGACCCGCGCCATGCCCGCGCCATCGATCGCCTTGAAGGCGTCGGCGGCCATGACGCGGATGCGGGATGCCTGAGCCTCGGTGATGCGCGCGGGGATGATCGTCTGCGAACGGTCGTCCAGATACTTGGCTTCGTAGTCGTAGAACGTACCCGACGGGATGATCTCGCCCGGGACCGAGGTGTCCGGTCGGTCGTTGCCGATCACGGCGCACTCGATCTCCCGGCAGGGCGCCACGCCTTCCTCGACGACGAGCTTTCGATCGAATTCGGCGGCTAGGTCGAGTGCGCCTGACAGGGCGTTCCTACCCTCTACCCGCGAGATGCCCACACTCGACCCGAGGTTGGCCGGCTTTACGAAAAGCGGATACCGAAGTCGCGACTCAAGTCGTTCGATGATCGTGTCCGGCGCGTCGCGCCAGTCGCGCCGGCGCACCACATCGTGACGGACCAGGGGCAGTCCCGTCGCCGCGAAGAGGGTCTTCATGATCGCCTTGTCCATGCCGGTAGCCGACGCGAGGACCCCGGCGCCGACATATGGGACGTCGGCCAGTTCGAGCAGACCCTGCAGCGTGCCATCTTCCCCGTAGGGGCCGTGCACGATCGGGAAGATCACGTCGAGCGAGAGTGCCGCGACGACGGCGCGTTCGTCGGTCACCTCGGGCTCGGCGCTCCGGTCCAGGGTGATCACCGTGTCCTCGCCGGGGCGCGCCACCAGGTGGACCTCGCGACTCGGCCGAGCCGGGACGGCGCGTGCGGTCCGAGCCGCTTCGATGGTCGCGGCCGCCGACTCGGCCGTCGGCGGTTTGTCGGCCAGAGCCCACCGTCCGCTCGGCTCGATCAGGATCGGCACCGGTTCGTAGCGTTCCCGGTCGAGGTTGGCGAAGATCGACGCCGCCGAGGCGAGCGAGACCTCATGTTCGCTCGATCGTCCGCCGTACACCACGCCGACCCGGAGACGCCTCACGCGGCTCGACCTGGGCCCGGGATGAACTGCACGGAGGGCGGAGAGAGGGAACGGAAGGGCGCGGCGGCTGCCATCGGAACTCTGTGTAGTATACGGCGGTGTCCGGAGCGTTCTCCTTCGGGGTGACCCATCGCGACGGTGCTGCGCGAGCGGGCGAGTTGGCGACGCCGCATGGCGTTGTCGAGACGCCAGCCTTCGCCCCGGTCGGCACGCGCGGCGCGGTCAAGTCGCTGACGCATCGCGACGTCGTCGACCTCGGCGCCCAGATGGTCCTGGCGAACACCTACCACCTCCACCTGCGTCCCGGAGAAGACCTGATCGGACGCGCCGGCGGGTTGCACGCCTTCATCGGCTGGGACCGACCGATCCTGACTGACAGCGGCGGCTACCAGGTGTTCAGCCTCGGCGATCGTCGGCGTATCGATGAAGAGGGTGTGTCGTTCCGCTCTCATCTGGACGGAAGCCTCCATCGTTTGACCCCGGAATCGGCGGCTGACATTCAGGCCAACCTGGGCTCGGACATCGCGATGGTCTTCGACGAGTGCACTTCGTATCCGGTGGATGAGGCGGTCGCGCGGGCATCGATGGAGCGGACGTTACGCTGGGCCGAGCGCGGGCGTCGTCGGTTTCAGGCGATCTCGGAGGACCCGGATCTCTGCGAGGGCGTGCTGACGAATCCCGGGCAGGCGCAGTTCGGGATCATCCAGGGCAGCGTGTATCCGTCCCTCCGCGCGGTCAGCCTGCGAGAGACGGTGTCGATCGGATTCGAGGGGTATGCGATCGGCGGGCTGAGTGTCGGCGAGCCGGTCGATGTGATGTACGACGTCGTCGCGGAGACGGCGGCCCAGATGCCGGACGCGGAGGTGCGTTATCTGATGGGCACCGGCATGCCGGACGATCTCGTCGAGAGCGTTGCCCGGGGCATCGACCTGTTCGACTGCGTGTTGCCCACCAGGAACGCGCGCAACGGGCAGTTACTGACCCGCACCGGTCCCATCTCGATCAAGCAGGCTCGCTACGCGGAGGACAATCGGCCTCCGGACCCCGAGTGCTCCTGCTACACCTGTCGCCACCACTCACTGGCCTATCTGCGGTACCTCTTCGTGGCTGGCGAGATGACGGCGAGCACCCTTAACACACTGCATAACATACACTTCTACCTTGACACCATGAGGCGAATGAGGGACGCTATCGTGTTCGGCTCGTTTGAGTCGTTCAGGCAACGATTTCACGAGACGTTCTCTCGCCGACCCCGTTCCTAGTGGTCCCCGGAAGCGTGACTGTCCCGGCCTCCGGCGCCAGGGCGCCGGTCGGGAGCGAGTGACAGGTAAGACGGAGCCCGATGCAGCTCAACAGCCTGACCGTCGTATTGGCCATGGCGGCCCCGCCCCAGGGCGGAGCGGCACCAGCCTGGGTGCAGTTCGTGCCGTTCGCGCTGATCCTCGGGATCTTCTACTTCATCATCATCCTGCCCATGCGAAAGCGGCAGAAGAAGGTGGCGGAGTTCCGCGACGCTCTCAAGGTCGGCGACAAGATCATCACGACCAGTGGCATCTACGGCTGCATCACGAAGTTGAACGACAAGTCGGTGCAGCTCCAGATCGCGGACAAGGTTCGGGTCGAGGTGTCGCGCGCGGCAATCGGCGGTTATCAGGGTCAGGAGCCGGTGGTCCAGGACACCGGATCGATGTAGCGTCTCGGGCGACCACGAGAAGAGAGTGATGGCGAAGAACCTGCGCTGGAAGGTGTTGACGGTGGTGGCGGTCGTGGTGGCCGCCGTGGCCGCGGTATACCCCCCCGAGGATCGGATCCGGCTGGGGCTCGACCTCCGTGGCGGGGCGCACATGGTCATGCAGGTCGAGACCGATGACGCGCTGCAGCTGCAGACCGAGACCAGCGCCGAACAGCTGGGCGAGCAGGCGGCGTTGGCGGGCATCGTGCTGGCCTCGTCGGTCGCCCTCTCGCCGACCGAGCTCCGGGTCGAAGGGGTGACGTCGACCCGCGACCAGGAGTTAA
>CAJWMX010000090.1 GCA_913043805.1 uncultured Acidobacteriota bacterium
TCAGGACCAACTACCGCGTGCCTGGCGAGGAGATGAACTTCGACGGCTTCATCCTGCCCGGGCCTTTCACGGATGGGGCGCCAGTTGACGCGAGTGGCGTCACGCCCGGGGGCGACAGCTTCGCGGACATCACCGAATACAAGCGGCTGCTGATGGACACCGAGCTCGATGCGGTGGCGCGCCATCTGGTGTCACAGCTCTTCGTGTTTTCCACCGGCGCCGACATCGAGTTCGCGGATCGGGGGGCGGTGGACGCCATTGTCGAGGCCGGTCGCGCCGAGGGGCATCCGGTCCGGACGATGATTCACCGCATCGTCGGGAGCGATCTGTTCAGCGCCCGTTGACCGCGGTGGCCCCGTCGGTTCAAGGCTATACTGCACCCACAGACAGGTGTGAAATGTCTTACAGTGAGGTGTGACGAGGTTGTCATGAGTGTGTCTCGCCTGGTTTCCTTCTCGCTCGTCGCTGTCGCGGCGTTCTCGATCGGTACGTCCGAGTCCCAGGCCCAGGACGATCAGGGCGTGATCCGAGGGTGGGTGTTCATGGAAGGCGGGAACCGGGAACCGGTACCTGGCTCCTATGTGACGGCCGAGCCCCCGGAGGTCGGGGCCGACGGTATCACCCCTGAAACGCTGGCTCGAGAGGTTGACGTCGACGTCGACGAGAACGGGCGCTTCAGTATCAACTGGCTTCGCAGTGGCATCTGGAACGTGATTGCGTCGGCCGAAGGCTTCAGCGATACGCTGCTTCGGGTCGAGGTGACCCAGGGGCGAGAGTCGTTCGCCTGCACCGCAACCCAGTTCCAGCGCTGCCAGGATCCGGTCGAGTTTCATCTGGCTCGTCTCAAGACCGAGGCCAACCTGACCGTGGATGCGGCACTCGGCGATGCTGAGGACAGCGAACGGGAACGGGCCAGGGAGCAGCTCACCGCGGCCGACGCTGCCTATAACGCCGGTAACTATCTGGTGGCGGCCAGCGCCTATACCCAGCTGCTCGAGACCTGGCCGCAGATGACCGAGCTTCACGAAGATCTGGGCGACGCGCATCGATCGCTGGGACAGTTCGGTGAGGCACTCTCGGCCTACGAGGCCTTCCTGGCCACCGAGCTCGAAGACGAGGTGGTCGAGGCGGTCGAGCGAAAGATGGCCAGAGTGCGGCTGCTGGCGGGCGACCTCGACGCCGCCGACGATCTCGCCGCCGTGGGCGGTGACGCCTCACGTGAGGATCTCTACAACCTGGGCGAGGTCGCGTTTCAGCAAGGCAATGTCGACGACGCGGCCGGCTGGTACGAGAAGTCGGCGGCCGCTGACCCTACCTGGGAATCGCCCGTCTTCAAGCTGGGGATGGTTTCGTTGAATCGTGGAGACATCGACGGCGCCAAGGTGTTCTTCCAGAAGGTGATCGAACTGGCGCCGGATTCTCCAGAGGGTGCGCAAGCCGCCGCCACGCTCGAGGCGCTCCCCTAGTTTCACTGACTGATTTGAACCGAGGTTTGTTTCAACATGACCGCCATTACTCATCGCACAATCGTTTCCAGCGCGCTCGTGGCGTTGGCGCTCGTCCTGCTGGGCGCGCCCGCCGCATTGGCGCAGGATGATCCGTCCTTCTTCGTCAGTTTCATCGATAGCAACGACGGCACGCCGGTGACCGACATGGAGGCCGACGAGGTGGTCGTGGAGGTCGACGGCGTACATGGCACGACGCTCAACCTCGAACCGATCGACTGGCCGGTGCGGGTGACCGTCTTTGTCGACAACGGACTGGCAAGCCCGCCCGCGCTGGCCGACATGCGCGAAGGGGTGAGGCTCTTCCTGGACGAGCTTCCGCCGGAGGTCGAGGTGGCCATTGGCACGATCGGCGGACGACCGCAGATCCGAGCCCGACACACCACCGACCGCGACGAGCTCCTCGACGCCATCGGCGTGATGTCTCCGGATACGGAGGGCGCGGCCATGTATGTGGACGCGATCTACGAGGAAGCGGAGCGGATGCACGAGGACGAGGAGGGACAGTACTTCCCCGTCGTCGTCATGGTCGCCACCAACGGTCCCGAAGGGAGCAGTCGGGTTCGGGAGCGGCCGTTCCGTCAGATGATGGAGCGGCTGTTCGCCAACAGCGCCACTGTCCATACACGACTCTGGACCGTGACCTCCGTCTCGGGTGTCAAGCAGGGCGGCGACCAGAACCAGCTCGGCGTCGACATCGGCCAGGCAACCGGGGGGACCTTCGAAGCGTTGACCTCGTCCAACGGGTTCCGCAACTTGCTGCCGGCACTGGCGCAGGACATCGCCCGGAAGCATCGCCTTGTGAGTAGTCAATACCGGGTCACCTTCGCGCCTCCGGAGAATGTCTCCGAGCAACCGGCGATCCGGATCCTGACCACTCGCGCCGGGGTGGATATGACCCCGACCGGCAACGGCAACATTCCGTGACCTTCTCCCGGCCGATTTGAATCACGCCTCGCCGGCATTCCGTCGTTCGGTGATTTCGTTCACGCTCGCGGGCACAAGGCTTGTGCCCTTCTTGGAATTTGTGTTACAAGTTGATACTTACCCAACGCTAAGGGGTGACTCACAACCACTGTTGCCTCGAGGGGCAGTTGTCGGGGTACACCAGGAGGAGAGAGGCTAGAGTCATGAGGAATTTCGTTCGTCGGAGCGTGCTGATTGCGCTCGCTGTATCGATGTTAGCGCCCGTTTCGGTGCTGGCGCAGGAAGAGGCCAGTATCGCCGGTACTGTTCAGGATGACACTGGGGCGGTGTTGCCGGGCGTGGCAGTTAACGTGTCCGGTCCGTCGCTTCTCGCTGCACGCGACGCGTTTAGCGATGCGTCTGGTAACTATCTCATCACCAATCTGCCTTCGGGCGAGTACACGGTGACCTTCACGCTGCAGGGTTTTGGCACCGTCGTCCGAGAGGGCGTGGTGCTGCAGGGGGCCTTCGTGGCCGAGGTCGACGCCAACCTGGCGGTCGGTGCGGTCGCCGAGACGCTGACGGTGCGGGGCGCCGCGCCGCTGGTCGACGTCAAGAGCACCCGGAACCAGCAGGTGCTGACCGCCGACCGCGTCAACGTCCTGCCGGGCGCCGCCAACATCTATCAGGCGGCTCAGTACGTGCCGGGCGTCGCCATCGGCGGCCCCTACGGGGGACGTCCCGAGTTGCATGGTTCGGACGCGCTCGACGGCCTGCCGGCGATCGACGGCGTGCAGACCGGAGCCCAGCTCCAGGGCCGCGGCGAGTGGGGCGGCGGCATCGGTGGCGTCACCAACGAGGCGCAGGTCACCGAGGTGGTCTTCGACGTCGCGTCGCAGTCGGCCGAGTACGCCACCAGCGGCATGCGGACCAACGTCGTGCCGAAGTCGGGCGGCAACACGTTCGCCTATAACCTCTTCGCCACCGGCACGCGGTCGCGGTTCCAGTCGAACAACCTGAGTCAGGAACTCCAGGACCAGGGCTTTGCGTTCGCGCCGACCGACTACACCTGGACCCTCAATCCCGCCGTCGGCGGCCCCCTGGTTCGGGACAAGCTCTGGTTCTTCGGCTCGGTGCTGACCGGCCAGAGCCGGAACTTCATCCTCGACCAGTTCTTCGATTTGGACGAGCCGTCCACGCCGGCTGGCGTCACCGCGGACGACCTGCGCGCCTTCAACAACCGGACGCCGAATCAGCAGAGCCTCCGCCTGACGTGGCAGGCCACGCAGCGCCACAAGTTCGCGCTGAACATCATGCATGAGAACACGCCGTATACGCGTGCCATGCCGTCTGGCGTGTTCGGCGACATCGACCCGGCGTCGGCCTATCAGGGCGACAGCCCGGACCTGCTGGTCAGCACCCGGTGGACCGCCCCGGTGACCAACGCCCTGTTGCTGGAGGCCGACTTCGCCTACCAAAAAGCGTACATCCGCACCCGCCCGATGGACCACGGTGAGGCGCGGATGCAGGTGTCTGACGTCGCCACCGGCTCGGTCACGCAGAGCAGCTTCCAGAACCACAACAACATCGACTACCACCACCGCGTCAACGCGTCGCTGTCGTATGTGACCGGCTCGCACAACTTCAAGGCCGGCCTCAAGTACGACCGGAACAACACGTCCCTCGCCTACACGCCGCCTGGAGAGATCTTCTCCGGCTACGCGTTCAACGGCTTCCCGATCGGGATTCTGGTGGGCGTCAACGGGACCAGCCGCAGCAACATCAACATGAACTGCGACTGCGGTCTCTACGTGCAGGACTCCTGGACGCTCGACCGGTTGACCATCAACGGTGGGTTCCGCTTCGACTGGTTCAACAACTCGGTGCCGGGCGGCACGCGGCCGGAAGGCTTCTGGGCGCCGGCGCTGACCCTCGCCGATCCGATCATCGAGGACGTCCCGAACTGGAAGAACTTCAACGGCCGCTTCGGTGTGGCCTACGACCTGTTCGGCGACGGTTCGACCGCGGTGAAGGCCTCGGCCGGCCGCTTCGTCGAGTATCACGGCACCGGCCTGACCCAGGGCTTCAACCCGGTCAACGCCTACGCGCTCGACTGGCGCTCCTGGTTCGACATCAACGGCGACGGCACCGCGCTCGACCCAGACGGCACGCCGCAGTTCGCTGAGGTTGGGCCTTCGAACAACCCGAACTTCGGCACCGGCACCATCCAGACCCAGCTCGACCCGGATGCGCCGCGCAACACCAACTGGGAGTACTCGGCTGGCATCGAGCGTCAGCTTGGTCCCGGCTGGTCGGTCAGTGGCATGTGGCACCGGCGGGCCTTCGGCAACTTCCGGTGGACCGACAACCTGAACACCTCGGCCGACGACTGGTCGCTGGCCGGCATGTGGACCGGACCGACCGACCCGCGGCTGCCGCCTCAGGCGCAGGGCATCTCGGTGCCGATCTACACGACCAGTCCCACGCTGAACATCCTGACAGGTAACGACCTCCTCACCGCAGCGACCGAGGACTGGCGGACCTGGAACGGGTTCGAGCTGATCGTTGATGGTGAGCTGTGGCGCGGCGGCTTCATGACCGCCAGCGTGACGGCCGGCAAGGCGACGAACAACTTCTGTCAGAGCGGTGTGTCGGAGAATCCGAACAACCTCTGGCACTGTAGCTACTCGACGCCGTATCGGCCGATGGCCAAGCTGTCGGGTGGGCTGCCGTTGCCCTTCGACACGATGATCTCCGGGATCTTCCAGGTGTTCCCTGGCGAGGAGATCCAGGCCAACTACACCATCGACCAGACGGATTTCCCCGGTCTTGTCAATCTGGGGAACACGACGGATGTCACGCCGACTCTTGAGATCGGTCTGATCGAGCCCGGGACGGAGTTCGAGCCCTACCGGACGCAGACCAACTTCCGTTTCTCGAAGGTGGTCACGGTGGGCGATGTTCGGACGCGTATCTACATGGACGCGCAGAACATCTTCAACAAGGCTCGGGTCACGAGCCGGAACCGGTTCTTCGGTGGCGGCGGAGTCAACAATCCTGACTTCCTCCGTGTCATCAACATCGAGCCGGGCCGCGTACTCTCGTTCGGGCTGCAGACCTACTTCTAGGCCCGTTCTTCCGGAGTAACATGGACGCCGGGGAGCCGTGAGGCTCCCCGGCGTTTTTTTTGCCCGCTCATCATGGCGAACCACCAGTTTCTTGGCCGCGGCCTCGCTGCCGGGGTATTGTTCGTGGTTGCCGCCGAGGCGGCCTCGCAATCCCCGGCGTCCCCTCCCGACGGGGCGTGGTTCACCGATCAGGCCGAGGCGGTCGGGATCGACTTCGTCCATTTCAACGGGATGTCGGGCGAGTTCTATGTGAGCGAGCTCCTAGCCCCGGGGGCCGCGCTGTTCGATCTCGACAATGATGGCGACCTCGATGTCTACCTGATACAGGGGCGGATGCTCGGTCCGGGGAAGACCGTCGACGACGCGCTGATCCCGCCTCCCGCGGGGGTGTTGGCCGACCGCCTCTATCGGAACGATCTTGTCGTCGAGGCCGACGGACAGCGGACCCTGCGCTTCACCGATGTCACCGAGGGGAGCGGGCTCGATGGGCGCTCCTACGGTATGGGGGTCGCGGCAGGAGACATCGACAACGACGGCTGGGTTGATCTCTATCGCACCGGCCTCGGTCCGGACCAGCTCTTCCTCAACAACGGCGACGGCACCTTCACGGATGCGTCGGACCGGTTGGGTTCGGGGAACCCGGCGTGGGGGGTGTCGGCTTCGTTCGCCGACTTCGACCGAGATGGGTGGCTCGATCTGTTCGTCGGGAACTACCTGGACCACGACCTCGATGGTCGACAACCGGAGTGCCCGACCCGGACGGGCGAACGAGACTACTGCGGTCCGCTGGCCTACGCCGCCGTGCCCGACCGCTTGTATCGGAATCGAGGCGACGGGACGTTTGCCGACGTGACGACGGAGGCGGGAGTGTCGACCGAGTTTGGCCCCGCGCTCGGGGTCGTTGCCGCCGACCTGGATGGCGACGGCTGGCAGGACATCTATGTGGCGAACGATGCCCTGCCCAACCAGTTATGGCTTAATCAGCAAGATGGGACCTTCCGCAACGGTGCGCTGCTGGCGGGCGTCGCGTTCAACGGTGACGGCAGGGTCGAGGGGAGCATGGGCGTCGATGTCGGAGACTTCGATGGCGATGGCGATGACGATCTGTTCATGACCCATCTGACGACCGAGACCAACACCCTGTATGTCAACGATGGTGCGGGACTGTTCGAGGACCGGAGCGCCAGAACCGGTCTTGGCAGCCCGAGTCTGGCCTACACCGGGTTTGGTACCGCCTGGGCGGACTTCGACAACGATGGGTGGCTCGACCTGCTAGTCGCCAACGGGGCCGTCCAGGCCAAGCACCATCGGTTCTCGAGCCGGGGTCCCGCCTCAGCGGGGGCGGCCGGAGCTCCGCTGGCGCTGGACCAACCCAACCAGCTGTTCCGTAACCTCGGAAACGGTCGTTTCGAGGATGTCACCGACCGCGCGGGCGCGGTGTTCGAACTGTCGGAGGTGAGCCGAGGCGCCGCGTTCGGGGACGTGGACAACGACGGCGACGTCGACGTCCTGCTCACGAACAATAACGGCCGGGTGCGACTGCTGATCAACGACGTGGGTCAGGAGCGCGCTTGGATCGGCGTCCGGCCTGTCGGCGGCGAGGGGCCACGCGACATGCTGGGAGCGCGGGTTGGCGTGTTCCGTAACACCGGTGTCCCCCTGTGGCGCCGGGCGCGCGCGGACGGCAGCTATGCCTCGGCTAACGATCCGAGAGTGCTCGTGGGGCTGGGTGACGCGAGGTCGGTGGTCCGGGTCCGTGTGATCTGGCCGAGCGGCCGGGAAGAGGACTGGACCGACGTCGCGGTGAACCGGTGGACGACCCTCGTCGAAGGCACAGGTCAGAGCCGACCATGAGGCGACATCGACGGCGCCGGTGCAGCGTCCCGCTGTCGTGCCTGTTCGCGGCGCACATCGTCGGGGCGGTGGTGCCGGTGGCGGCGGCACAGACCGCCGACCTGTTCGTCCCGCGGGTCGCGTTGCCGGACCTCAGCGATATGCACGCGGCCGTCCGGGAACAGATCCTCGACGCGCATCGAGCGCTGGCGGCCTCCGAACCCGCGGAACGCAGCGAGGGCTACGGGACCTTGGGCGCGCTCCTGCTGGCGGGCGAGTATCTGGTCGAGGCCGAGATCTGTTTCCTCAACGCCCAACGGCTCGCGCCTGACTCGTATCGCTGGCCGTACTACCTGGGCCACATCTACAAGAATTCGGGGCAGTTGGCCCAGGCCGTGCGGCAGTTCGAGGAGGCGCGGCGTCTGCGGCCCGAGGATCTCGCGACGCTCGTGTGGCTCGGACAGGTGCAGATCGATCGCGGTCAGCCGGAGGCGGCCATGTCGCTGCTTGCGGAGGCTGACAAGCAACATCCCGAGACGCAGGCGGTGCGCTTCCAGCTGGGTCGCTCCGCCCTCGCCATGGGCGACCACGCCGGGGCGGTACAACACCTGGAGGCGGCGCTCGCGTTGAACCGGATGGCCACGATGGTGCACTACCCCCTGGCCATGGCGTATCGCGGGCTCGGCGATCTGGACCGGGCGCAGGAGCACCTCGATCGTAGCGGTAGAGCCACCGGCGGTGGGGTGGCCGTGACCGTGCCGGATCCGCTGATGGCGGAGGTCAATACGGCGCTGCGTAGTCCGCAGGCGTTCTGGGATCTTGGCCTGTATGCGGGGTCGACTGGCAACTGGTCCGAGGCGGTCGCGCAGTTCGCACGCGCAATCGAACTGGCGCCCGATGTGCCGGCGCTGCGGCTGAACCTGGCGCTGGCGCTGAATCGGGTGGGCGAGGCGCGCGCGGCGCTGGAGGAGCTGGAGGAAGCCATCCGCCTGGAGCCGGAGATGGCCCTGGCTCATCTCGAGATGGGCGCCCTCTTCGAGCGTGCGGGCCGCGATGCTGATGCTATCGATCACTACGCCAGAGCGACGACGCACGATCCGGCTCTGACCGATGCGCATCTCAGGCTGGGCGACGCGCTGCGTCGCACCGACGAGCTCGAGCGCGCTCTCACCTCCTACGAACGGGTGCTCGAGTTGGACCCCGCTCGGGCCGAGGCACGTTTCGGTCAGGTGATGGCCCTGGTACGTCGGACACGCCACGCCGATGCGGTGGCCCGGTTGCGTGAGGCGCTGGACCAGCATCCCACGGAGCCAGCCTTCCGGCTGGCGTTGTCGCGATTGTTGGCCGCTTCCCCGGACCCGATGGTGCGCGATGGCGCCGAGGCGATGGCGCTTGTGCAGCCGTTGAGCGAGCAGGGCGCGACCACCGCCGTGGCCGAGACGATGGCGATGGCGCTGGCCGAGCAGGGACAGTTCCTCGAGGCGGTCGAGTGGCAGCGGGCGGCCATGGGAGGCGCGGCCGCGGGCAGTCACCCGGAGGTCGCGCAGGAGATGGCGGCGAATCTGGCGCTGTATCGGACCGAGCAGCCGTGCCGGACCCCCTGGAGAGACG
>CAJWMX010000091.1 GCA_913043805.1 uncultured Acidobacteriota bacterium
CCGACGGGGAGCCGTATCTCGACTTCGTCTCCGGGCTCGGCGTCGCGTCCATGGGTCATGCCAACCCGGATCTGGCCGAGGCGCTTGCCGACCAGGCCAAGACGCTGCTCCACACGTCGAACCTCTACTTCCACCCGCTCCAGGGTCAGGTGGGCGAACGCCTGGCGAGGCTCTCGGGACTGGCCCGCGTGTTCTTCTGCAACAGCGGCACCGAGGCCGTCGAAGGCTGCCTGAAGTTCGCTCGGCGCTACTGGTATAGCCAGGGCGTACAGCATCGCACCCGGTTCGTGGCTCTGGAACGTTCCTTCCACGGACGGACGCTCGGGGCGCTGTCGACGACGGCCGAGCCGGGCTACCGCGCGCCGTTCGCCCCCCTGCTGGACGTGACCTTCGTCTCGCCCGACGATCCGGCTGCCGTAGAGGCGGCGCTGACCGACGAGGTCGCGGCGCTGATCGTCGAGCCGATCCAGGGCGAGGGCGGCGTGTGGCCGCTCTCCAATGACGTGGCCGAGGCGATCACGGCAGGGTGCCGCCGGAGCGGCACCCTGCTCATCGCTGACGAGATTCAGTGCGGACTGGGACGCACCGGTGTCGCGTTTCACTCCGCGACCCTGGGACTCGAGCCGGACCTCATGTCGCTCGGCAAGGCATTGGGCGGCGGCGTGCCGATCGGCGCGGTACTCATGAGCCAGGCCGTCGCCGACGCGGTGTCGCCGGGCGACCACGGCACCACCTACGGCGGCAACTTGCTCTCCTGTCGAGCGGCGCTGGTATTCCTCGACATGCTGGAGCATGGCGGCCTCGAACGGATCCGTGCAGCGGGCGACCGGCTGGGGCAGGGCCTCGAGGCGATCGTCGGGCGGCACAACGTGGTCCGTGAGGTCCGAGGGGCCGGGCTGATGCGAGGTGTCGTGATGACCGAAGAGGCCGCGATCGCCGTGGTGGCCGGCGCCCAGGAGCGACGGCTGCTGGTCAATCGCACCGGCGGAAACGTCGTGCGGATGTTGCCCCCGTTGACGGTCTCGGACAGCGAGATCGACCAGGCACTCGATATTCTGGAGCAGTCACTGGCTGCCTACGCCGGCTAGCGGAGCGGAACCATGGTGGAACGGATCGAAGGAGGCGTCACCGCGCCGGAGGGGTTCACGGCCGCGGGCGTGGCGTGCGGAATCAAAGCGTCCGGGCTCGACCTGGCCCTGCTGGTGGCCACACCCGCGGCGCGCGCCGCCGGCATCTTTACGACCAACCTGGCCGTGGCGGCGCCGGTCGTCGTCACCAAGGAACATCTGCGGCGCTCGGAGGGACGGACGAAGGCGGTTGTGGTCAACAGCGGTTGCGCCAACGCCTGTACCGGACCATCCGGACTCGAGGTGGCACGGTCGATGGCGGACGCCACGGCCCAGATCGTCGGGTGTCCCCCGGAGCAGGTCCTGGTCTCCTCCACCGGCGTGATCGGGGCGCCGCTCGACGCGGCCAAGATCAAAGCTGGCGTAGACAGCGCCGCGCGCTCCCTCGGCCGGGACCAGCACACCGCCGCGGCCGAGGCGATCATGACCACCGATCCGTGGGCCAAGGAGACGGCCGTGCGCGCCGACACGCCCGCTGGCTCGTTCCACGTCGGCGGCATGGCCAAGGGGGCGGGCATGATCGAGCCGAACATGGCGACCATGCTGGCGTTCCTGACCACCGATGCCGAGATCGAGCCCGAGACGCTGCGACGAGCGCTCCGTGAGGCGGCGGATCCGACGTTCAACGCCATTACCGTCGACGGCGAAACGTCGACCAACGACATGGTGCTCCTGCTCGCCGGCGGCGGCTCCGGAGTGCGGATCGACGACGAGCACTACCCCCGCTTCGTCGAGGCGCTGCACGCGGTCTGTCATGAGCTTGCCCTGGGCATCGTGCGCGGGGGCGAGGGCGCCTCGAAACTGGTGTCGATCCACGTGACCGGCGCCGCGTCGGTCGACGACGCGCAGCAAGCCGCCAAGGCGATGGCCAACTCTCCACTCGTCAAGACGGCGGTCCATGGCGAAGACCCGAACTGGGGGCGGCTGGTCGCCGTGGCGGGACGCGCCGGCGTGGCCTTCGACCAGACCCGGGCGAGGGTGTTCGTCGGGGCAATGGAACTCTTCGGCCACGAGATCGTCCACGCCGACCGTGAACCGGAGGCGGCCGCGCATCTGAAGCAGAAGGAGGTCACGCTGACGGTCGACCTCGGCACGGGAGGCACGGCGTCCTTCACCGCCTGGACCTGTGACTTCAGCGCCGAGTACGTGCGGATCAACGCCGACTATCGGACGTGACCCAACGACCATGACGACCACAACGCCATCGCCCGAGTCGGACCCGGCGAGCCAGTCGGCGGAGCGGGCTCCGGGCCGGACCTATCTGTCGGTGCTCGATCTGACTCCGAGCGAGCTCGAAGCGGTGCTCGCGCTGGCCGCGCGCCTCAAGGAGGAACGAGCGCTGGGACCCGAGGCGCCAACCGCCCGCGCCCTGACGGGGCACTCGCTCGCGCTGCTGTTCGACAAACCCTCGCTCAGAACCAGAACCGGGTTCGAGATCGCGATGCGGGAGCTGGGGGGCAACGTCACCTGCCCACCGTCGACCGACGCGCTCGGTACCCGGGAGGCGCTGGCCGATGTGGCGCGCACGTTGGAGCGCTGGGTCTCGGTGGCCGCGATCCGGACGTTCGAGCAATCGCGACTGCAGGAGTTCGTCGACGCCACGACGCGACTCAGCGTCGTCAACGCCCTGACCAACGAAGAACATCCGTGCCAGGCGCTGGCCGACTGCCTCACCATCGCCGAGCGCCGCGGTTCGGTGCGGGGACGGACGCTGGCCTACGTGGGTGACGGCAACAATGTCGCCACCTCACTGACCCACGCCGCCGCCACCCTCGGGATGCACCTGAGACTGGCCTCGCCAGAGGGCTATCAACTGCCGGAATCGACACTGGTCGCGGCACGCGCCCGCGGCGCGGCGCCGGTCGAGATCGTCCAGCTCACCGATCCAGCCGAAGCTGTCGAGGGTGCCGACGCGGTCTATACCGACGTCTGGACGTCGATGGGACAGGAAGCAGAAAGCAGCCGCCGCATGGAAGCGTTCGACGGCTACCGGATCACGTCGGCACTGATGGAGCGGGCCGGTCCCGATGCCTTCTTCATGCACTGCCTCCCCGCCCACCGGGGCGAGGAGGTCGATGCGGACGTCCTCGACGGCCCCCGGTCAGCGGTCTTCGATCAGGCGGAGAACAGACTCCACACCCAGAAGGCGCTCCTCCTCACAATGCTCGGCTAGGTTTCCTGGCGATCCATCCGCGTGGACTGCGTTACGACCTCGGTCACAGCCACCCAGGCTGCTCCCTCGGCCGCGCCTTGCCACACAAACGGCTTGCCGGGAAACCGGATCGAGTTCGTTCTTGCGCTACCGGATCGCTAGGGCTGGACCAGTTCGGCGGCGGCCTTTTCGACCTTCGCGGTCTGCCTCACCCGATACGCGTCCACCTGCTCGGCCACCGCGGGGTCGCCGATGGCCAGGATCTGCGCCGCCAGGACGGCCGCATTCGTAGCTCCCGCCTTGCCCACCGCCACGGTCGCGACCGGCACGCCCGGCGGCATCTGCACCGTGGCGAGCAGCGAGTCGAACCCCTTGAGCGGCGACGAATCGATCGGCACGCCGATGACCGGCAGCGCGGTGTGCGCCGCCACGACGCCAGCCAGGTGGGCGGCCGCGCCGGCCCCGACCACGAACACCTTCACCCCCCGGGCGATCGCCTCCTCCATCACCTTCTGGACGCGAGCCGGCGAACGGTGCGCGGACGCCACGGTCATCTCGCTCGAGATGCCGAGGTCGCGCAGGGTGCGCACGGTATTGGCCATCACGTCCGCGTCGGAGCCGGACCCCATCAGCACTTGTACTTGCAGATCACTCATTTCCTTCACCCTTCCCCGTCAAGACTGCAGGGCCTTGCGTCCGATATCGGTCCGCACCTGCTTGTCGGAAAACGTCACACACCGTTCCGCCGCATAGGCCCGCTCGATGGCGGCCCCGTAATCCGCTCCCCGGCCGACGACGGTCAGCACTCGGCCACCGGTCGTCACCACCCTGTCACCGTCGAGCCCGGTGCCGGCGTGGAACACCAGCACATCGTCCTGCTCGGCCGCCTCGGCGAGTCCAGCGATCGGTACGCCTTTCGCGTACGACCCCGGGTAGCCGCCGGAGGCAAGGACCACGCCGACATGCGGGTTGGTCGTGTGGCGACAGGTCGTGGCGGCCAAGCTGCCCGCCGCGGCCGCCTCGAGCAGCGGCGCGATCGGATCCTCGACCATCGGCAAGACCACCTGTGCCTCCGGATCCCCCAGACGGACATTGAACTCGATGACCTTGGGTCCATCGGCCGTGAGCATCAGACCCGCGTACAGGAACCCCTGGTAGGGCGCTCCTTCGCCCGCCAGCCCTTCGAGCACCGGTCCGACGACCTCCTCGCGGATGCGCCGCTCGACGTCCGGGGTGACCAGCGGGCTGGGCGAGAACGCTCCCATCCCACCGGTATTGGGCCCCTGGTCGTGGTCATAGGCCCGCTTGTGGTCCTGTGCCGTCGGCAACGCCAACGCCGACCGGCCGTCACAGATGGCGAAGTAGGACGCCTCGGGGCCGACCAGACACTCCTCGATCACCACCCGCCGGCCGGCGTCGCCAAAACGATCGTCGAGCATCGCCTCCCGCACCGCCGCCTCGGCCGACGCTCGATCCGGCGCGACGGTCACCCCCTTGCCCGCGGCCAGGCCATCGGCCTTGACCACGACGGGGAACCCGAACTGCCCGCCCGCGACCGCCGCCAGCGCCCCTTCGGCGGTGTCGTGCACCGCGAACCTCGCGGTCGGCACCCGATGCCGCTGCATAAAGTCCTTGGCGAACGCCTTGCTCGACTCGAGCCGCGCCGCGGCCTGACTGGGGCCAAACAGCGCGCGTCCGGCCGCCGCGAACCGATCCTGCACGCCGAGAGCCAGCGGCAACTCCGGCCCCACCACCGTCAGGTCGGCGTCTTCGGCCTCGGCCAGTGCCAGCACGGCCGCCGGGTCGGAGATGTCGAGGTCCAGCGCGCGAGCCACCGATCGGGTGCCGGCGTTGCCCGGCGCGCACACCACCTCCCGGACGCCAGCTTCGCGGCTCAGCTTCCAGGCGAGCGCGTGCTCACGGGCGCCGCTGCCGACCACCAGTATCTTCATGAATCCGCCTCGAGATGGGACGCCGACATGACGCGGGGACCGACAACCTGCCGAGCCCGGAAATTATGTTGCGCCGCACCGCAACTGAGCACTAGAATTTTCGTTTGCCCGTAACGAAAACAGGGCAGCAGTGCTCGTTCCGGCCGGCTGGCCGGGGCAAGCCTAGCACACTCGATGAGCCCCGGCACCGCGGATGCCGGGCCCCCGCGAAGACGGCATCGCTAACCGCGCGAGGGAGGTGTCAAACAGTTTGGCTGAAGTCAAAGTCCAAGAGGGCGAGTCGGTTGAGAGCGCATTGCGCCGCTTCAAGCGAAAGGTCCAGCAGGAAGACATCATCAAGGACATCAAGAAGCATTCGTTCTATTTGAAGCCCGGCGACAAGCGCCGCGCGAAGCGGGCCCTCGCCCGAAAGCGCACCCGCAAGAAGCAGCGTCGCGAGCCCGAGTAGGCCGACCGGCGGGGTCGGCATCGTCATTTGACAGGTCCCGGGGATCATAGTACGGTTTGCGGCGGCTCGGAGCCAGTTAAAGCTCAACAGGACAGAGTCTTACGCCGTTTCCGTGCGCCGGGAACTCAGTGGGAGAGTCTTCATGGAAATCGAGGAAAGAACACTCGAGAACGTCGTCGTCCTGGATCTGAAAGGGAAGCTCACCATCGGTGAAGGCGACGAGCTCCTGAGGGAAAAGATCAACAACCTGATGCAGCAGGGGCACAAGAACCTTCTCCTGAACCTCGAAGACGTTCCCTACGTCGACAGCGCCGGGCTGGGCGAAATCGTGCGGACCTACACGACCGTCAGCCGCCAAGGTGGCAATCTGAAGCTCGTGAACCTCACGAAGCGGATCACCGACTTGCTGGCCATCACCAAGCTGTTGACGGTGTTCGACACCTTCGAGTCTGAAGCCGACGCGGTCAGCAGCTTCAGCAGCTGAGGGTCGGGTCGCCCCCGACCCGCCACGCTCGCGCCCCGCTCCGGCGCGGGGCGCCGGCCGCGATGGCGCACCACAGCTCCGAGCACGGGATGACCGACGTCTCGCCCCCTGGGGAGACGTCGGCCTCCAACCCGGCGGCCGATCTCGTCACCTCCCTCCGGCCGGACCAGTGGACGAAGAACCTGATCGTGTTCGCCGGGCTCGTCTTTGGCGGGCAGCTGACGGACCCGACGTCCGTGCTCAGGGCCGTGGTCGCGTTCGGCGCCTTCTGTGCACTCTCGAGCGCGATGTACCTGGTCAACGATCTGGGAGACCGGCACGCGGACCGGCTGCACCCGGTGAAGGCCGGACGTCCGATCGCGGCTGGTCGGATCTCGGCCACCATGGCTATGGGCGCCGCGGTGGTGCTGCTGCTACTGGGTCTCGGGGCCGGCGTCGCCTTGACTCCGATGCTGGGCGGGCTTTCGCTGCTCTTCGTCGTCCTGCTGACGCTGTACTCACAGCTCCTCAAACACCTCGTCGTGCTGGACGTGCTGACGATCGCGGTCGGCTTCGTGCTCAGGGCGGTGGCGGGCGCCCTCGCGGTCGGCGTGCCGTCGAGCCAGTGGTTGCTCGTCTGCACGCTGCTGGGCGCGTTGTTCCTCGGCCTGACCAAGCGGCGGCAGGAGGTTGACGCACTGGGTGAGGACGCCACCGCGCACCGGCCGGCGCTGGCGCGCTACAGCGCGCAGGGGCTCGACCAGATGGTCACAATCGTGGCCGGCGCGACACTGCTGAGCTATGCGGTCTACACGACCGACCCGAACACGATCGAGACCTTCGGCACCGATCTGCTGACCTTGACGATTCCGTTCCCTATCTACGGGGTGCTCCGCTACCTGTTGATCATGCGAGAGCACCCTCTGGCCGGCCCCTCCGACCTGTTGCTGAAGGACCACGGGTTGGCCTGGTGCGCGGTGGGCTGGTCGGTGGCGGTCGCGCTGATCATCTACCGCCCGCTCGGATAGGGCCCGCATCTACTACACTTGTGTGGCACACGATGGCCGAGTTCAACATTCAGTCAGATTCCGTCGACGTCACCCGGATCATGGAGCAGATCCGCGAACGCATCCGTGAGAAACGGGGCGCCGACTACACCGAAGAGCAGATTCGCGAGCTTGCCTCGGTGAAACTCGAACGCTTTCTCGACCCCCGTCAGGTCCGTTCGGGTCTGGTCGAGCAGTATCGTCAACTGGATGCTGCGGAGGGGCAGGACCCGATCGACTGGTCGACCCCGTCGCTCCTGGGACCGCCTCCCGAGTCGTTCGAGTTCGACACGGAAACCATCTACAAGTCATCCCGTGGGCCTACGGGGAAAATCATCCAGATGATCCGGAAACTCCTGAATCCGTTTCTCAAGCTGCTGTTCAACCCCGACCCGATGGTCTACGCCCTGTCTCGACAGGCCGAGATCAACGCGTACACGCTCCAGCTCCTGAAGCAGCAGACCGACCTCGCCGAGCGAGTAACGAAGCAGTTCGAACGAGCCGGCGCGAAGTTCCAGGCGCGCGAAGAGCTCGACTCGCTGAACTACGAGGTGCTGAACAATCTGGTCGTCGAGATGACCCGGCTGTCGGTGGACACGAAGAACCACATGATGCGGGTCGAATCAGTGGCCGGCCGCCTCGACTTCGCCGAACGCCGGACGCGAGCCCTGGAAACCGTGGTGCAGCACCGCTCGACGCCGGCAACCGACGAATCGGGGTCGGGAGACGGCGACACCGCGAGTAGTTCCGGGACGGGCCGCACCAGACGCCGGCGGCGCCGCTCGCGGCGGCGGGGCGGCAGCTCGAGCGAATCGGAGGCCGCGGCGTCGAGCCAGTCGTCAGGCGACGATCGAAGCGGCGCATCCGCGACGTCAGCCGACTCGTCTCCCGCATCGGGCGAGGGCAACGCCACGACCGACGCGAACACGGCCGCCGTCGACGACCGCGCGGGAACCGATGCACCGGCGTCGGAGTTGCCCCCGAGCCAGGCCGCCCTGGACGCGCCAGCGGTCGAGGCATCCGCGGTCGAAACACCCGCGGTCGAAGCACCCGCCGTCGAGGCGCCCGCCCCCACACCACCAGCCGCCGAGCCGCCATCAGCCGCGGCCGACGCGGGTGGAGAGACGAGCGGGCCTCCCGACTCGCCCCCGGCGGCGCCAGCATCGGCGTCTCCCGATCCGGGTGAGCGCTCGAACGGCCCAGACGAACCGTGAAGCTTGCCGTCGTCGTTCAACGCTATGGCGCCGACCTCAATGGCGGCGCCGAGCTTCACGCCAGGTACGTCGCCGAGCACCTCGCTCCACACGCCGATGTGGAAGTGCTGACGACGAGCACGACCGACTACATCACCTGGAAGAACGACCTGACACCGGGAATCGAAGAGGTTCACGGGGTACCGGTGCGCCGCTTTCCGGTGAGCCGAGAGCGGGACCCAGACGACTTCGGGCGGCGGTCCGAGCACGTCTTCGGGGAACAGCACTCCATCGCGTCCGAGCTCGCCTGGCTACGGAGTGAGGGCCCGACCTGTCCCACGCTCGTGCAGCACCTGCGACGACACGGACACGAGTACGACTTCTGTGTCTTCTTCAGCTATCGCTACTACCACGCGTATCACGGCTCACGGGTAACGCCCGACCGGGCGGTGCTGGTGCCGACGGCCGAGCGGGATCCGGCTCTTGGCCTGCAGATCTTCGGTCCCACGTTCCGGGGCGTGCGAGCGCTGATGTACAACTCGCACGAGGAGCGCGCTCTGATTCAGGGGGTGTTCGGCAATGAGCACGTCCCT
>CAJWMX010000092.1 GCA_913043805.1 uncultured Acidobacteriota bacterium
GACGAGCCGCTGACCAGCCTGGACCCGGCCTCGATGCGTCGGATGAAGCGGACGGTCCGGCAGACGGCCGACGAAGGAGCCGCTGTCATCGTGTCTTCGCACATGCTGCATCTGGTGGAAGAAGTGTGCGACCGGGTGCTGATCGTCAGTCAAGGTCTGGTGGTGCTCGAAGGCACCCTGGCCGAGATCCGAGCCGAGCTGCCAGACGTCGAGGCGGACGCCGATCTGGAAACCCTCTTCCTCAAGGCCACCGGCGCCGACGACGGCTCATGAGCCCACTGCTCTATCTGGCGTGGCGGTCACTCCGCGGGCGCATCGTCGGCTGGATCCGACTGATGAAGCAGCCTCGTTACCTGGTGGGCACCCTGGCCGGCGCCACCTGGATGGGGCTCTTTGCCCTCCGGCCGGTCCTCCAGGTCAACCGCGACGCCGGGTTCGACCAGGTCGAGGGTCTCTCGGCCTGGATACCGGCACTGGAGCTCGCCGGCGCCCTGCTTCTCCTCCTGCTCGTCAGCCTGTGGTGGATCTGGCCCTTCGGCAAGGCGTTGGTGGAGCTCAACGAGACCGAGCTCCACCTACTGCTACCCGCGCCGCTTCGGCGCCGACATGTCATCCAGTACGCCGTCCTGCGCAGCCAGTGGGGGATCCTGTTCGGCGCCACGATGATCGCGTTCTTCTCGTCGGGAGGACGGGTGTCCACGTTCGGCTGGCGCCTGCTGACCATGTGGCTGCTCCTCACGCTGTGGAACCTCCATGCCCGCGGGCGCGGTCTCTGGATGGCCCAGCTGTCCGAGCTCCCATCCACGGCGGCCTGGCGGTGGCGAGCGGGGATCGTCGGCACGGCCGGGCTTCTGCTCGTAACGGCCGTACCGGCGGTCGCGTCGCTGGTCGCGTCGGTGCCGGATCTCCAGGGGGACGTTGCCAACTCGCTGCGAAACGGGCTCTCTCCCGCCTGGTTCGAGGAGCACCATTTCGTACTCTCGGCGCTGCTCGTGCCGTTCCGCTGGCTGTCACGAGCGGTCGTCGGCGGCCTTGGCGCGGAGCTGACGGTCATCGAACGGCTGGGGCTCCTGGCGTGGCCCGCGTTGCTGGTGGTCGCGCACAACGAGTGGGTCGTACGCTCCCAGGCGAGCTTCGAGGACGCCTCCCTGGCCCGTTCACGGCGACTGGCGGCCAGCCAGGAGGCGGGAGCGCGGTTCCTGAAAGTGAGGCGGTCTCAACGCCGGGCGGCGCCATTCCGGCTCCGTCCGCAGGGGCGACCGGAGATCGGCATCGTCTGGAAGAACCTGATGCTGGCGCACCGCACCCGGCTGGTCACGATCGCGACCAGCGCCGTGCTCCTGATAATGACGGCGACCGTCGTCGTCACCTGGGTGGCACTCCCCACCTGGCTGATCGGCGTCCTCGTGGTCGGCGCACTCGTCGGCTTGATCATGACGCCGCTGACCGCGGGTCACCAGTGGCGGAACGACCTGCGGACCGACCTGCTGCGGGCCGAGCTGATCCGCACCTGGCCGGTCGCTGGATGGCGATTGTTCGGTGCGGAAGTGGCTGGCCCGGCCTTGATCGCGAGCCTGTATGCGATGCTGGCGGCCGGCGTCCTGCTGGTAGCTGGTGTCGCGGCCGGCCACCCCGAGGTAGACGACGTCGTGCTCGTGAACGACGCGGCGGCGGCGACCCTGGGCACGACGCCGATCGGGGTCCTGCTGGCGGGCGTGCTCACCCTCGTGCCGCTGGTCGCGACCATCGCCACCTTGTCGGCCACGCTTCAGAACCTGCTGGCGCTCATCTGGCCCAGCTGGGTCCAGCTCGGGCGGCGGCGGTCCGGGTCGGCCGCACACATCGGCCAGGGCCTCATTACCAGCCTGGGACTGATGGTGGCCATGACGGTGGGCCTGCTCCCCGGGGTCCTTCTGAGCGGCGCGGTGATACTCGTCCAGCTACAGCTGCTCGAGATCGCCGTTGGCGCCTGGCAACTCCCACTGCTGGGGCTCCTCTCCACCGCGCCCCTGGCGATCGTCATCGCGGTGCTGATCCGCTTCGGTGGCGTGTTGTGGGATCAGCTCGACCCGTCGGCCGAGCTCCTGAGCACCCCTACATCCGGGCGATAAGCGTGACGCAGGCACGCAGGTCGGTGCCGCCACGCGCCCGTCTCGGCGAAAACCTACGGAGCGAAGCTGGAGCGGGAGCGAATCGCCCAGCGACCGTCGACTCGCGTGATGATGTAGAGCGAATCGAACTGCGAGAGCCGCTGATCGTCTGCCTCGTAGCGACTGAAGATCACGGCGACATGCACTTTGTCCGGGCTCGCCTGCACGACCGTGCGGCGGTCCCAGTCACTGCGCGCCCACCCGGTGCGCTCGGCAAACCGAGTGAAATCGAACTGCGCGACACAGTCGGCGTGGCTCTCGTAGCTCCGGACGGCGCCGCTGGCGAATCGCAGATGGGGGAAGTGGAAGGTTCCGCACATCGCCTCGTCGTCCCTGGCGTTGAACGCGGTCATGAAGTCATCGAGGACCCCCATGGCAGCATTCTCGGCCGCGAACTGAGCACGCACGGGCGCGGCGACAGATAACGCCGCGACCAGTAGGACAGGCAACGCGAGGCGGGCCATCATCGGAGCAGGCCTCCATCCGGTCAGACCGGATTGGCGCGCGCCCAGGCCAGCCCTCTGGCGAGGTCGACGGCGGCCGCCGCCAGCTGCTCGGTCCGCTCGGTGATCTCAGGACCCGGCTGTCCCTCATCGGTGAAGTCCGGTCTCGTGCAATAGACGAACCGCGGGATCACAAGACAGCGAAAGTCGAACATGAGGCTGTTGGCGAAGCTGATCGGCGACATGTAGCTGGCCTTGCCCCCCGCGGCGCACAGAAACCCGACCGGCTTGTCCTTCCAGCCCGAGCCGGTGAGCTCCATGGCGTTCTTGGCCACGGCGTTGAGGTCGTAGTTGTAGACCGGCGCCGACACGAGGATGGCGTCGGCCGCGTCGATCTTGCCGGTGAGCAGCTGCACGTTGGGGTGGTCGAACGAACCCTGAGTGCCACAGAGCGGCAATTCATGCTCGCCCAGATCGATCAGCTCCACGCCAACCCCTCGCCCACGCAGGTAGGACTCGGCGGACAGCGCCAGCTTGTGTGAGCGGCTCTGCGGATTCAACGAGCAGCTGAGGATCACGACCGACGGCAGCGTCGCGGGTTGAGTGATCATGGCCCGCGGATTATAAACCCGTGGCACAGCCGACATCCCTCCGGAGTCCGGACGCTATAATCGGGCCACCCACGGCATCACGACCCAGGAGGCCGCACCGACGATGTTCGGCGCCAGCTGCTGCTCGGCACCGTTGACCGGAAACCGCTGGACGACGACGCCCGCCTCGCCTGGCGCCTCCCGCACGAGCGTCCCGTCGCGCACGACCCGAACCACGGTACCGGCCACCGCCTGGGGTCCGGTGGATCGCTCGAAGTCAAGGAGCCACTCCCCCAGATAGGCGTCGCTCGCTTGAACACCGAGCGCTCCCACCGACAGTGACCAGATCCAGACGAGACTGACAACGGCCCACGCGTGCAGCAGTCTCGACATACTTATTGGTCGCCGCTCCTGGAAAAATGGCTCAGGGTCGACGCCCCATGGACCTACACGACGCGTTCGGCCCGGAGGTCGGCGATCTCCTCGGACGAGTACCCCAGCTCCGCAAGCACCTCGTCGGTGTGCTCGCCCAGCTGAGGCGCGCGCTGAGCAATACCTGGTTGGCTGGCTGACATCGAAAACGGCGTATCGGACACCGGTACCGGGCGTGTCGCCCCGGGATAGTCGACCGCCTTCAGAAACTCGACCGCCTGGATGTGTGGATCGTCGAGCGCCTGCTGGGGCGAATAGACGGGCCCGGCCGGGATTCTCGCCCGCTCGAGCGCGTCGAGCGCCTCGGCCGAAGTCCGTTCGGCACACCAGGCAGCCATCCGTTCGCTGATCGCGGCGCCATGGTCGCCACGTGACATGTCGTCGGCGAACCGGGGGTCTTCGAGCCAGTGCGGCTCGTCCATCAGGTTCACCCAGCGCTCGAAGAGCGGCTGGCCGATGGTCTGGATCAGGATCCACCCGTCCCTGGTCTGATGCGTGTCGGATGGCGCCGATACCTGGCTCCGGTTCAACGACGCTACCCGGTTCGGGGCGTGCACCGCCTGCTCGATCAGGGTCGGGTTGGCGATGGTCAGGGCCGAGGCCAGCAGCGATCCCTGCACCTGCTGTCCCTGACCAGTCTGCTGCCGCGCGACCACCGCCGCGAGCGTCCCGACCGTCGCGCTCAGCGCGGTGGTGAAGTCGACCCACGGGACGTAGCTCTTGGTGGGTTGACCCGGCTCCCCGGACAGATACATCGAGCCGGACATCGCCTGGCCGATACCGTCGAAGCCGACCTTCTCCGAGTAGGGTCCGCCATTGCCGAAGGCTGACACGGTGGTCAGGATGATGTCCGGCTTCACCGCCGTCAGCGAGGCATAGCCGAGCGCCATCGCCTCGAGCGCGGCGTCGGGCAGGTTTGCCACCACGATATCCGCGGTGGCCACCAGCTTCTGGACCACCACTCGCCCCGCCGGCTTCATCGGGTTGAGGGTGAGTCCCCGCTTGTTCCGATTCACCTGTGCATACATCGCGCCATCCCCGGCGTCGTTCACCGGCACGAGAAAACGATCCTCGCTCCCACGCACCTTCTCGACCCGGATCACGTCCGCGCCGAGATCGCCGAGCAACGCCGCACAGTAGGGACCCGCGATATACCGACCGAAGTCGAGTACGCGGATGCCGTCAAGCACGCCAGCCATCACTGCTCCTCACGCCGAAAGTCGGCAATCTGAATCTCATGTCCGTAGTCCGCATAATCGCCGTCGGTCCGAGCTTGACGGAACGCGCCCCAATTCACGCTCCGGTAACGCGGTCGCTGCTCGCCGATGACCAGCGGCAACACGTTCGCCTCGTACGCCGGATTGAAGAAGAACGGCAGGCTGTAGCGGGGTCGGTCGGTGACGGGCCGCACCCGGTGGACGGCCGCCCGGTAGCGATCGTTGGACCAGATCCGAAGCATGTCTCCGACGTTGACCACCAGCGCGCCGTGGATCGGCGTCACCTCGACCCATCGCTCTCCCACCTGCACCTGCAGCCCGCCCACGTCATCCTGCAACAGGATCGTCAGGGCGCCGGCATCGCTGTGGTGGTGTAACGCCATGTCGCCAAGGGGCGTCACCGCGGCGGCGCTGCCCGGATCAAGCGGGTCGTCCAGCGGATAGTAGTTCAGTCTGGCGAAGGCGGTATGCCTCGGTGTGAAGTGGGCTCGCAGCGGGTCGCCGTCGAGGCCGAGGCCGAGCGCGAGCAGCTCGAGCAGGCGGAAGGCGACCCGCTCACACTCGGTCAGATACTCCAGGAGCGTGGGCCGGAGCGCCGGATGCGCGGATGGCCACTGATTGGCTCCGTCGACGTCCGCTCGGTTGTCCGGATGATCGTCCGGCAGATCCTGACGGGGAGGACGAGCGAAGTCGAAGACCTCCTTGAGGTCGCGACGGTTCTTCGTCAGCTCGCGATCGTAGTAACCGCGGGGATTCGTCTTGGTCCGCGCCACCTCCTGTTTGGCGGCGACCGGCAGTGCGAAGAACCGTCGTGTCTCGCCCCAGACCCTTGCCACGAGCTCCTCGGGCACGCCGTGTCCGACGACCTGGAAGAACCCGTAGTCGCGCGCGCCCGCGGCAACGGCCTCGACGAGGTCTCGGGTCGCTCGGGATGAATCGACGGACAGATCGACAACGGGAACGGTCGTGGTCACGGAGGGACCATTATCCGCCGTGAGCCGGCGTCGAGTCCGCCGGAGGGGTGGATGATCCCGGTCTCAGAGCGACCCGAGGAAGGCGAGCAGCGCCGCTCGTGAGCTGGGGTCGAGACCATCGTAGGCGGCGCGGGCCCCGGCGGCCTCGGCCGCGTGCGCCTCGATAGCATCGGACACGGTCGCCGCGCGTCCGTCATGGAGAAGTGGCCGACGGAATCGCAGCCCCCAGAGCGCCGGGGTCCGTACCTCGTTCGGTGCCGCCGGCGCCTGCCCTATGCCGTCACCCGTGCCGACATCGTGCAGCAACAGATCGGAATAGAGCGGCACGGGGCGCTGATGAAACAGCGGATTGCTACTGGCACCGGTCTGCAGCATCGGCACATGACAGGTATCGCAGCCGACGTCGTCGAAGACCTGTTGTCCCATCAACACCTGATCGTCGACGGGACCGCGCGCGATCGGCGCCAGGAACTGCATGAACGAAGCGAAGTTATCGATGCCCCGACGTCCGGTGCCAGGCTCGGGAGCATCCTCCGGGTCCGGAAGCGGGTCGCACAGCCGCATCAACTCGGGCGGGATGCCGTGCGACTGTTCCTCGGGGAACAGGTCGCTCGTGATGCCCATCTCGTTTCGATAGGCGTCGGCGCCGAACGCGATCAGGGTCGCGTGCTGGCTCTTCCAACCGAACCGCCCCACACGGACCTCTCCGGTGGCGAGATCCTCCACCAGACCCGCTCTCCCGCTGACACCATCGCGGTCGAGATCGAGCGGATCCGCCAGCGCGATCAGCGTGTCGTCGGGAATCGCCTCGACCAGGCCGGCGCCAAACAGCGGTATCGGCACCCTCCGAGCGATGACGTTGGCCTCGGGCGGAATCCGTATCTGGCAGCCATGGGTCGGGATCGAAAACAGCTGAAAGAGCGATCCGGAGGCCGGATCGATATCCCGGTAGACCCCCTCGGCGTCGACCACCCCGGCGCGAAGCTCGGCCACGGGCGAGATGCCGCCCACCGCCGGCACGTTGTGACAACCACCGCAGCTCGTGCCGTTGAAGGCCGGCCCGAGCCCCTCCTCCACCTCCTCGACCTCCAGGAAGTCGTCCTGCCCCATGCTGAAGAGCTCGAACTCGACCGGTGTGAGTCCGGGAAGCGGGTCGCCCGGGGCCGGCGGTGACTGGGCGGCCAGCGCCCCGGCCAGCACACCGGCGAAGACGAGCGACACGAGGAGCGAAGGGAGATGGCGCCGCATCATCGTGCCCGGGGCGTCACCACGATCTCGCCCGTCATGAAGTGGTGGCCGGCGCCGCAGAGCTTCGAGCACTCGAACCGGTAGGTGCCGGGCGTCTCTGCCTCGAACTCGACCACGGCTTCGCCATGCCGTCGCTTGGGGATGATGACGTTGGGACCATCCGCCAGCCGGAACCCATGGTCGGTATCCTCGCTTCGCAGGTGAATCTCCACGGTCGTCCCGACCTCGACCTCGATCTTCGACGGCGTGAACGTGAACCGCTCGGCGATGATCTCGACCACCTCGCGTGTCTGGGCGCCGAGCGATGCCGATGCGGCCACCAGGAGCAGCGTCAGAATGATGCGTCGGGTGTGAACGGATTGAATCATCTGTATTCTCAGAACCACCAGCCGAGACCGACGTTGAACGAGTTCGGCTCGTCGATGACGGCACTCTGGTTATTCACCACCGAATAGTCCAGCTTCACCACGACATCCGGGTCCGGGTAGTAGGACAGGCCAAACACCCAGGCGTCACGGTCGAACTGCGGCAGCGGCGTGAACCCGCTCGGCATCTTGTACTGCGTATCGAAGTTCTCGTAGCGCACGAATACCGCCGCCTCGCGGGGCGCCGGGAGCGGCGACACGAAGTAGGAGGCCTCGAGATAGAAGCCACGAATCTGACGCGCCACATTCGGACCGACACCAATCGTGCGCTGCAGCGTCTGGTTCAGCTCACCCATGCCATCGAGCCAGACGTGCGCGTACTGCGCCCGGGTCTCGAGCTCTCCGACCCGATAGCGGGCGTCGACCTCGCCCAGGGTGACCTGGCTCTGGACGCGGGGAAAGTTGAACCCGGTCTTGGCCCGCCAGAAGCTCGCCCCGGCCCAGAGACCCGGAATGCCGACGTACTCGATGCGGCCGGTGGTGGCGACGTTGCGAACGTTGGACTGAAAGCCTTTCTGACGGCCGCCACGGAGCCCCTCTTCGGCATCGAATCCCGACGCGTCGAGCGGCGCCATGACGTAGGTGCGATAGCGAAAGCCTTGCCCGAGCTCCCCGTAGATGCCGGCCCCCGCCTCGAACCAGGTGCTCGGAACGATGACCGTGTCGACAAAAGGCCGCTCCACGCCGTGATACACCGGAGGCTCGTGCCGCTCGTTGATGATGCCCACAGGCACCAACAGCATCCCGGCGCGGAAGTTCAGCTCCCGTGAGACGAGGAAATCGATGAAGGCCTGCTCGAGCTCCAGCTCACCCGCCTCCTCGAGTCCCTCGACGAAGGCGTGCTCCAGTTCCAGCTCAGACACGAACCGCACACGCTCCGAGAAGCTGTGGGTAAACAGCAGGACGAACCGATGGAAGTCAATCTGCGCGTCTTCCCCCTGCCGGTTGTTGAAGTGAAAGTCCATGTAACCGGAGATGCCGCCGAAGATCGACGTCGATCCGGAGTCTCCGGCCGTGGACGCCGGCTGGGCCGACTGCGCCGCCCGCAGGGCGTCGAGACGTCCGGCCCGCGACGGGCGCGTCGTCAGTCGCGACCGCTCCAGTCGCCGGACGAGCCCCGGGGTGTCCTCGTGCCACCGGAGGCGTGGGGTCAATTGCCAGCCGCCCTCGGCCCATTCGGTCAACCGGCCAAACACGGCCGATGAGACGGGAGCCGCGCTCTCGGCATGACCGAGAGAGGCCGAGACGAGCCACGCTGCGAGGCAACATGCCCACCGGCGACGGCCGTTTCTAGTAATCACGATTCACGACTTCCAGACGAGAGAACCATAATTTCGATATATCAAAACCTGAAGTTGGAATGATGTCAACATCCGGATAGGCCAGTCGACCGAACGGCGTCCT
>CAJWMX010000093.1 GCA_913043805.1 uncultured Acidobacteriota bacterium
TCATGTCGTCGAGAGGGTTCGAGGTGGTGCCTGTCCGGCGGCGACGCCGGGAAGCGAACAGATGACGACTGTCGAGAGTGCCCGCCGCAGTCGAGGCCAACTCTTCATGGGTCCGCGTACAGAGACGACGGCGGGGGCGTGATCGTCTCACTTGCGGATGGAAAAACTACCGGCTGAACAGGTCGAGGTCGATGGACCGGCCCATCGCGGCGTAGCCGAGTACGTTCGGGTGGATGCCGTCGCAGTCGTAGATCGGTTTGATCAGCTCCGAGTCGCCGGTGGCCCGCATCACGGCATCGAAGTCGAGGACGCCGTCGAGGTCGCCGTTGCTCCGGATCCAGTCGTTGATCTGGCGCCGGGCCGCGTTTCGTGCCGGTGTGAAGCCGAGGTTGGCCGGCAGCCCTCGTGGCACCGGGTTGCGCGGAATGATAGTGGCGGCCAGGACGGTAAGGCCCCATTCCTTCGCTCGGCGCACCAGTTCGTCGAGGCCGGCGATGACCTCGTCCGCGTTGGCGTCGCGGCGGAGGTCGTTGGTACCGAGGAACAGCACGACGTGGGTGACCCCCGCCAGGCCGAGCGCATCGCGATCGAACCGCTCCAGTCCGGGCGGGCTTCCGACCGGTGGCACCCGGAGCACGGTGTTGCCGCCGATGCCGGCGTTGACCATCGCCAGACGGGCCTCTCCGTCACGCTCGCGCAGTCGGTCATACAGCACGTCTTCCCATCGGTCGTAGCCATCGACCGTAGCGCAGGAGCCATCGGTGATGGAGTCGCCGAAGGCGACGATGGCGCCGCGGGCGGTCGATGACCGCACCTCGATGGCCGAGAGCCAGTGGATGCTGTTGGTGGTGTCGAGGAACGGGTCGCGTTCGATGGCGGAGGTTAGGTCGCCGGTGCCGGGCTCTGTCAGATAGGAGGTCGTAAGCCCGTTGCTGTGCTGGCTGCTCCGGGCGTCGGCGCCGCGGACGTGCAGGCTGATGGCCAGACGCTGCTCGGCCTCCACGTCGAGCGTCACCGGGTCGCTCACGATCAGGCCGCCGGGAGGAATGGCTGTCGACGCGTTTCCGCCGAACCGGACCGAACGGATCGAATCGGGCACGAGCGTCGGGCCGTTCGCCTGTAGGCCGAGGGTCGCGGCTCCGATCTCGAGTGGGGCTTCACCGAACGTGTTCTCCAGCCGGATGCGCACTTGGTCCCCAGCGATCGTGGTCCGGGCGATCAGCCGGATGGTGGCGTCGCTGAGGGTGAAGCCCTCGGGTGAGCGGCTCTGCATCGATGAGCCCCAGGCCGCGACCCATTCCTGGGCGTCGGCCGGAGCGATGGTCGCCAGGGTGAGGGCGGCGGCCACCGCGCTACGTCGAACACGTGACGTGATCTGCATGCGCTGAGCATGCGGCATGGCCACTCCCGGGTCAAACCGGCGCTCCAGATCGCCAACGGGCCGGCATCCGGCATTGACGGCGGTGCCGTTCGCGCCTATCGTGCCCTCGACATGCGTTATGTGGGTTTTTCGGCGGTGACGGCCGTCCTGCTGCACGCGGCGGTGGCCGGGGCGCAGCCTGCCCCGGGTCGAACGCCAGCCGGGCACCCTGACCTGCAGGGGCTGTGGACGAACTCGACCACGACGCCGCTCGAACGCCCCGACAGCGTGGCCGACCGGAAGACCTACTCCGACGAGGAGGTGGCTGCCATCGACGCGGCCAACGTGGGTCGGGCCGATCGCGAACCGGCCGCCGGTGATCCGGGGAGCTACAACGAGTTCTGGTGGGAGCGGGGGACGTCGCTGGCCCGGACCTCGCTCGTCGTCGACCCTGACGATGGGCGTCTGCCGTCGCGCACCCCCGAGGGAGACATCCGGGCGGCCTGGGCGCGCGGCACCGACAGCTGGTCGGATCGGAACCTGTCGGAGCGTTGTCTCACGCGAGGCGCTCCGAAGCGTCCCGGTGGGTACAACAACAACTATCTGATCCTGCAGACAGACGGACACGTCGTGATCTACCAGGAGATGATCAACGAGGCGCGGATCATCCCTCTCGACGAGCGGCCCCACGTCGACGACCGCATCCGGTTGTGGATGGGTGATGCTCGCGGCCATTGGGACGGAGACACGCTGGTGGTCGAGACCCGGCGCTTTCGGGACGACATCTACCAGAACGGGTTCAACTGCTGCCCGGGCGCCAGCGGGGCGCTGACCACGACCGAGCGGTTCTCCCGAGTCGACGGCGACACGATCGAGCACCGCTACACGGTTGACGACCCCGAGTCGTATACCCGGACATGGACCGCCTCGATTCCGATGCGGCGGTTCGCCGGGCCTTTGTTCGAATACGCCTGCCATGAGGGCAACTACGGCATGGAGAACCTGCTTCGCGGGGCCCGCGTGCAGGAGCGCGCGGCCCAACCGTAGGAGAGAAGGAACCAGGAGGAGAATATGCGTCAACGTGCCAGGCGGCCGATCTTCGCGGCGGCGCTCATCGCCCTCGTCACCGTTCCCGCGGCGGCCCAGACCGCTCCGACCACGGCCTGGGGTGACCCGGACCTGGGTGGCATCTGGGACTTCCGTACCATCACCCCCTTCCAGCGACCAGAGAGCCTGGGCAATCAGGAGTTCCTGACCGAGGAAGAGGCGGCGAACCTCGAGCAGGAAGTCGTCGACCGGAATCAGGAGCTGCTCGAACGTCCAGCCGAGCGGACTGAAGCGGCCGAGCAGGTGGACCGTCGCGGTGACGGCACGCCCGGCTTCTACAACAACTTCTGGCTCGACCAGGGCACCCAGACGGTCGCCACACGGCGAACCTCACTCATCGTGGATCCGCCCAACGGTCGGATGCCCGAGATGACGCCCGAGGGGCGTGAGCGTGCCGCGGCGGCTCGTGCCTATCGTGAGGCGCATCCGGCCGATTCCTGGACCGACCGAACGGCTGCCGATCGCTGTCTGCTCGGTTTCAACGCGGGACCGCCGCTGACTCCCGGCGGGTACAACCAGAACCTGCAGATCTTCCAGACGCCCGACCATGTCGTGATGGTGACCGAGATGGTGCACACGGTGCGGGTCGTGCCGCTCGACGACCGTCCGCTGCTGCCGGACCACATGGTGCAGTGGTCGGGCGAAGCGCGTGGGCGCTGGGAGGGCGACACGCTCGTCGTCGAAACGCGGAACTTTAACCTCGATCGCCGTTGGCGCAACACCACTGACAGCCTGGTGCTGACCGAGCGGTTTACGCGGGTCGACGACGGTACCCTGGAGTATCGCTATACGGTCGATGACCCGAACACGTGGGTCAGCCCCTGGACCGCCTCGATTCCGCTGCAGCGCACGGACGTACCGATGTTCGAGTACGCCTGCCACGAAGGCAATCTCAGCATGGAGGGGATTCTGGGTGGGCACCGCGCCGAAGAGCGTGAGGCTGGACAGTAGGGGCATCGACGTGAGCCCGAAGGTGAACCGGCGGACGGCGGTGCGGATGCTGGGCGCGGGAGCCGCGGGAACGGCGCTCACGACCATCGGATGCGGCGGGGCGCCGGCTCCTCAGGAGCCGGCGCCCTCCGCCGCTCCGCCAGACGATCAGCCAACGCCGATAGCGTTTCCGGATGGCGCGGTCGTGCGGACGGTGCTGGGCGATGTCGATCCCAGGACGCTCGGCACCGGCGCGACTCTGTTCCACGAGCACCTGTCGTTCGCCTTCGCCAGTCCGCCGGCCGAGCCGCGGGCTCCGGACACGCCACCTCCACCCATGCCGTCCAACGACGAGATGGTCGACCTGATGGTCGAAGAGCTCGAGATGGCCGCCTTCGACGGCGTGAGCTGCATCGTCGACTCCTCGGTCGGTCCACGGACGCCGCAGCAGCTCGACAACCTCAGATCCATGGCGGAGCGGTCCTCGGTGCAGATCGTCACCGGCGGCAGCTACTTCCTCCAGCGGAGCTATCCGTCTGAGTTTGGCACGCGCTCCGCCGAGGAAATCTCGGCGCAGTTGGTGCAACAGGCCGCCGCCGAGGGTTGGGGCGCGATCGGCGAGGTCGGCACGTCGTTCCCGGAGATGTCCGACGGGGAACGCACGATGTTGCAGGCCGTGAGCCTGGCCCATGGGGAGACCGGGCTGCCAATTTTCACCCACGTACCGCATGAGAGCTGTCCGAGTTGCGCCATCAACCAGCTCGACATCTACGAGTCGGCCGGTGTCGACCTCGCGCATCTGTGCATCGGCCATCAGTCGACGATCAAGGCGGGGGACGATCCCGGATGGGAGACGCATCTGGAGATCGCGCGACGGGGCGCCTACATCGGATTCGACACGGTCGGACATGAGATGAGCGCGTCGTTCATCCCGGAACGGGTGAAAGTGGACATGGTCCTCAGCGCCATCGAGGCCGGTTTCGAGGACCAGATTCTGTTGTCGTCCGACTTCGCCAACACGACCCAGATCAAGGCCAACTGGGGCAACGGGTTCTCCACCGTGCTCGTGCAGTTCGTGCCCAAGCTCCGCTACTACGGCGTGCCAGACGAGACGCTCCAGAAGATCCTCGTCGACAACCCGCGCCGCTGGCTGGCCTACACGCCCACCTAGTCCCGCCCCCGGCATGCTCACGCTGTTCGGGATCCTGGCCGTCGTCACCCTGTTGGTGCTCGTCCTGGCGCGGATCACCTCCGTACTGGTGGCGCTGGTCCTCGTGCCGCTGGCCACCGGACTGCTGGCCGGGCTGGGCAGTGACGTGGGTGTCTTCGCACTCTCGGGCGTCGAGTCGGTCGCCGGCACGGCAACCATGCTCGGGTTCGCGGTGCTGTACTTCGGGCTGATGAACGACGCGGGGCTCTTCGCGCCGCTCATCCGGGCCGTGGTCCGCTTCGGCGGTACTGACCCGGTGCGGATCGTGATGGGCACGGCGGTGGTGGGGATGCTGGCCCACCTCGATGGCTCGGGTGCGTCGACGTTTCTCATCGCGATTCCCGCGCTGCTGCCGATCTACGAGCGGCTCGGGCTCAGCCGCGCGGTGCTCGCGACCACGGTCGCGCTCTCGGCTGGCACCCTGAACGTGGTGCCTTGGGGCGGGCCGACCTTGCGTGCCGCCACCGTGTTGCAGGTGGACGTGCTCGATCTGTTCCGACCGCTGCTGCCGTCGCTTGCGGCGGGGCTGGTGACCGTGCTCGCGCTGGCCGCCTGGCTCGGCCGTTCTGAGCGGCGTCGACTGGCCGCAGCCGACGCGCCGGTCGTAGAACGCGGGGCAGCCGCGACGCCTGACGCCGACGCTGCCCCGGTCCCGCGCTGGCGCTTTGCGTTCAATGTCGTCCTGACCGTCCTGGCCCTCGTCGGGCTGGTGCAGGCGGTGCTGCCGTTGCCGATCATCTTCATGACCGCCTATGCCGTGGCCCTCGTGGTGAACTGCCCGGCGCCGGACGCGCAGCGAGAGCAGCTGGTGCGGCATGCCGGCCCGGCCATGACCATGGTCGGACTGATCCTGGCTGCCGGAGTGTTCGCCGGCGTGCTGCGCGAGTCGGGCATGATCACCGCGATGGGGCAGTCGCTGGTCGACGCGCTGCCGGGCGCGCTGACCGGCCACCTGGCGACGCTGATGGCGCTGACGGCGATGCCGTTGAGTCTGGCGTTCGACCCCGACTCCTTCTACTTTGGTGTGCTCCCGGTCATCGCCAGCGCCGCCGACATTGCCGGAGGCAGTGGGGTGGAGGTGGCTCGCGCCGCACTCCTCGGACAGATGACGACCGGTTTCCCGGTCAGCCCGCTCACGCCGGCCACCTTTCTTCTGATCGGCATGGCCGGTGTCGATCTGGCCGACCACCAGCGGAAGACGCTCCCGCTGGCGTACCTCGTGACCCTGGTCATGAGCCTGGTTGCGCTTGCCACGGGCGCATTCACGTTCTGAGCTGACGGCTTGTTCCGATGCCTGGCCCAACGGAGAATGGCGTCGTGCGAACTATCCGGATCGGCGGCGGGGCCGGCTACGCGGGAGACCGGATCGAGCCGGCGGTCGAGCTCGTCGAGCACGGTCGACTCGACTACCTGATCTTCGAGTGCCTCGCCGAGCGGACCATCGCGCTGGCCCACCTGGCCCGGCTCCGAGATCCGAGCCGCGGGTATGACCCGCTCCTCGATGAGCGGATGCGGGCCGTGCTGCCGGGATGCCACGCCCAGGGCGTTCGCATCGTCACCAACATGGGACAGGCGAATCCTCTGGCCGCGCGTGATCGGATCGTCGAGCTGGGACGCGAGCTGGGACTCGATGGGTTGCGGGTGGCGGCAGTTGCCGGCGACGAAGTGACCCACTTCGTCAGCGAGCAGAACCTCACGCTCGCCGAGACCGGACGCCCGGTGTCCGAGCTGGGCGATCGGCTGGTGTCAGCCAACGCCTATCTCGGCGCCGAGCCGATGGTCGAGGCGCTGGCCGCCGAGGCACACGTCGTGGTGACCGGACGAGTGGCTGATCCGTCACTGGCCCTCGCCGCCCAGATGCACGCCTTTGGCTGGAGTGCCGATGACTGGCCACGCCTCGGCGCCGGCACGGTGGTCGGACACCTCGTCGAATGCGCCGGTCAGATTACCGGTGGCTACTACGCCGATCCGGGCGTCAAGGGTGTTCCGGGGCTCGGTCGGCTCGGGTTTCCGATCGCCGAGGTCGACGAACAGGGCGCGGCGGTGATTACGAAGGTGGCCGGCTCGGGCGGCATGGTGACCGAGCACACCTGTGCCGAGCAGCTGCTCTACGAGGTGCATCGCCCAGACCGCTATGTCACCCCCGACAGCAGCGCCGATTTCTCCGGTGTCACCCTGAACGAGGTCGGCGCCGATCGGGTGGCCGTCCATGGAGGCACCGGCGGTCCCCGGCCAGAGACCCTCAAGGTGTCGGTCGGATATCGCGATGGGTTCGTCGGGGAGGGGCAGATCTCCTACGCCGGGCCGGGGGCAGGAGCGCGGGCGCGACTGGCCGGCGACGTGGTCCGTGAACGGCTCGGGCTCATCGGAGTCCACCCACGCGAGCTTCGCATCGACCTGCTCGGCGTGAATGCGCTACACCGAACCGACTCGGCGCTCGACCATGCCGAGCCCTATGAAGTGAGACTCCGGGTCGTCGGTCGCACCGATACCCGGGACGAGGCGACCCGGATCGGCGGAGAAGTCGAGACGCTGTTGACCAACGGCCCCGCCGGCGGTGGCGGGGCGACGAGGAGCGTGCGGGAGACGGTCGGCATCGAGTCCACCCTGATCGACCGCGCATTGGTGATGCCGACCGTCGAGTTGGCCGAGGTGTAGTCGGATGCTGCTACACGCACTGGCTCACACACGTTCCGGCGACAAGGGCAACACCGCCAACCTTTCGGTCATCGCCTACCAGCAATCGGACTACCCGCGGCTCGAGCGCTATCTGACTCCGGAGCGGGTGAAGGCGCATCTGGCGCCTCATGTGCGGGGCGCCGTCGAACGCTATCTGATGCCGGAGATCGGGGCGCTCAACTTCGTGTTGCATGACACGCTTCGGGGCGGCGTCACCCGGTCACTGGCCGTCGATCCCCACGGGAAATCGCTGAGCTCGGCACTGCTGACAATGGAGATTCCTGATGAAGAGCAACGGTAAACGGATTGCGACAGCCTGGGCCGCGATGGTCTTGGCGGCGCCGCTCATAGCTCACGCGGCGGACTGCGCGGCGCTCACCGAGCTCGCGTTGCCCGACGTGCGGATCACGTCGGCCGAGGACCACACCGCCGGGCCGTTCACGCCCCCGGGCAGTCGTTCTGGCCGAGCGATGGAGCTGCCCGCCTTCTGCCGCGTACAGGCGGTCGCGACGCCCACCGCCGAGTCCGAGATTCACTTCGAGGTCTGGCTGCCGGACGGGGCCGACTGGAACGGGCGGATGCTGGGCACCGGGAACGGAGGCTACACCGGCGCCATTCAGTACGGAGCCCTCGCGAACGGTCTCAGACAGGGCTTTGTCACCGCGAGCAACGACACCGGCCACACCGGCAGCGACCTCTCGTTCGGGTTCGTGCATCGGGAGAAGATCGAAGACTGGGCCCATCGTGCCGCCCACGTCTCGGGCGAGGCGGCCAAGCTGGTCGCCCGGGCCCGCTACGGCCGTTTGCCCCACCACGCCTACTTCAGCGGATGCTCGACGGGCGGTCATCAGGCGTTGTCGCAGGCCCAGCGGTATCCGGGGGGCTACGACGGCATCCTGGCCGGCGCGCCTGCCCACAACCGGACGCGGCTGAACGCCGGGTTTCTGTGGTCCTGGTTGGCGCTCCACGACGAGAGTGGCGCACCGCTGCTATCAGCCGACGAGCTGGCGTTGGTCAGCCGGACGATGGTGGAGCGCTGCGACGCCCGGGACGGCGTGGTCGACGGCGTGGTGGACGACCCGCGTCAGTGCGGGTTCGACCCTGAGGTGCTCCGCTGCCAGGGTGACGACAGCGGGGAATGTCTCACCGGGGTCCAGGTCGAGGCGCTCCAGAAGGTCTACGCGGGACCGCGGAATCCCCGGACCGGCGAAGCCATCTTTACCGGCTGGCCGGCCGGGAGCGAAGCGCCACCCGCCGGGGGAGGCTGGGCCACCTATCTCGTCGCGCCGCCTCAACCGATGCGGCTCGACTACTGGGGGCGGTGGGTGTTTGGCGACCCGAACTGGGACTACCGGACCTTCGACTGGGATCACGACCTCGCGTATGCCGAAGAGCGGCTGAAGATCGTGGACTCCACCGATGCGGAGTTGCGCGAGTTCCGCTGGAGCGGAGGGAAGCTGCTGATGTACGCCGGTTGGGCCGACGCGGTGGTGCCGCCTGGCGATACGGTGGAGTACTTCGACGCGCTCCGTCGGGCCGCCGGGAACGCCGACGCCGTTGGGGAGT
>CAJWMX010000094.1 GCA_913043805.1 uncultured Acidobacteriota bacterium
TGGGGTCGATCGCGTCACGGGAAGGCTGGTCCACCGGCTCCTGCAACGGGACGCCGAGGCGGCGTCCTGGTCCGCGTCCGGAACCGAGGCCGATGAGGTGGCGGTCCTGATGAGCGCCCCCGAGCGAGCCCGACCCGATTGGCGCGAGCTGGCGCTGGCGGCAGCCGCGATCTACGACCGGGCTCGCCAGCGAGGCGCGTTCGACCGGCTGCTGTCCGGCCAGTGCCTGTTCGAGGTTCCGTTCTCGCACCGGCAAAAGGGGCAGGACGGCTCAGATGATCGGATCGTTCGTGGGGTCATCGATTGTCTCCTTCGGAGCCCGGACGGAGCTATCTTTGTGATCGAGGTCAAGACCGGACGACCCCGCCCGGAGCACGAGGACCAGCTGGCCCGCTATGTTGACGCGGCTGGCGTCCTGTTTCCGGACGCCTCGGTCGAAGGCCAGCTGCTCTATCTGTGATCGTCGGCGCTTTCTTGCCGCCTCGGCGAGAAACCACCAATCCAAACCTCTCTGGGCTAGGTCTATATCTATAGACGGCTTGGCTCTTGCAATTCGTAAGGGCCCAGGAAGCCAAGGAGGGTGACATGGTGAACGACACGACATCGACATCGCCAACTACGCTCTTCGAGTTTCGGGCGCTCGAGGCGCTGCCCTGTGGATGCGTGGCCGTCGACTAGGTTGCCCAGTCCCTGGCGCTGGACGTCGTAGCGGTCGAGGTCAAGGGCCCCCACTGCACGGTGGGTCACCACACCAACGGCTCGCTGCTCGCGCTCGACGAGCTCGCGGGCGCTTCCGGCGAGTCGAACTAGCTAATTCTGTGGGGCGGCGCTGTCACCCGTGGGGGACAGTGCGCGTCGGAGGGGCTCCGCCTAGCTGCGGACCAGGACCGGGTCGGCCGCAAGCTTGTCGGCCCAAGCGTTGGCCTGCATTTCGGCCTCGTCTCGGGTTTGCCCCACCAGAATCACGGAGTCTAGCGGCTTGTCGCTATCTCCGCGAGTGACCCAGGAAATCCAGTGGGCACCGCGAGACTCGGTGCGGACGGAGAGATCGCCTCTGGTAATCGTCATGGCCGGCAGCATCCTATCGCAGATCGTCCTGGCCGCGCTACGCGGCCGTTCTGCGATTGCGTGCGCGTTTCCGATTCCCATACAATCTGCCGTGGCTCGGGCCCGGCAACGGGGCCGCTCGCGCCGCTACGAGAGGAGTCGGCTCAGCGATGGCATTGACCTGCCCGGATTGTGGCAACGAGAAGAGCTTCCAGGCGAAGACGCTCCAGATGCACGTCGTACAGGCCGGAGGGGCCGAGCTGGAGCTGTCGGATCAGAGCACCCCGGCGATCTTCGAGCTGTTGTGCGACGAGTGTGAGACCGAAGTCGATTTCGCCAGCCTGGACGCCGAAGAGCGTCGGGAGCTGATGCTCCTGCTCGGCGCGGGCTGACGCCGCCGAGAATCCGCCATGGTCGGGCGACGGGGGGCGTCCTTCTAGCCCTTCTTGTAGCCGCACAACAGACACTGCCAGCCGCCGGCTCGCTCCGACGCGCCCCCGGGCGGCTCGGCCTGCAGCGGCTGGACGAGCGACTGCCAGCGTGGGTGGGTCGCCTCCAGGATGCCGCCACAATCTGGACAGGTGTGCAGGGTCGGTGCTGCGCTGTCGGCCCCCGGCGGGAGGGTGTCTGGCATGGGCGGACAGTAGCACCCGGGTCCTCTATTGACAAGCTCGGAGACCCACTCCTATCGTAGGTGGCCCATGCGCGACTACCACCGCAGGCTTGGCCTCCCGGCGGATGCCGATCTCCGTGAGATCAGGCGCGCCTACAGGGAGCTTGCGCGCAGGTACCAGCGGGATGCCGGCGACCCGGATGCCTCCGAGCGATTGGCTGCCCTCCATCGCGCCTATGTCGTGCTGAGCGACCCGGGGCGGGAGGCCGGAGACGACCGGATCACCGCGTGGCGCCACGTCGGTGGGCGCGAGGCGTTCGCCGACGAAGTGGACATCGATTTCCCGTCGGTCGCCGGTCTGGTCGATCGCATGCGGGTCACCTTCTTCGGACCCGGGTTGGACGAGGCGGTCGCCGCCGAGGTCCGGCTGACGCCGCGGCAGGCGACGGCGGGGGCGAAGATCCCCATGGACGTGTCGTTGCGGCACACCTGTCCGGTCTGTGGTGGGCGCGGCGAAGTGTGGCTCGACCCGTGTGGCGCCTGCGCCGGGAGCGGCGACGGGCTCTTGCCGCACCAGTTCCAGCTGGTGGTGCCTCCCGGTGTTCGCGATGGCGCGTATCTCCGGTTCGATATCAAACCGCCCTACGCTCCGGTCACGCAGTTCCAGGTTCGGATCACCGTTCAGTAACCACGTCGGACGCCCTGGTGCCGGGGCGGGACCGAGCAAGACCACCCTCCTGAGGAATCCGTAGATGACAACACAGACCGTCGAACCGGCCGCGGTACTCGAAGCGCTCCGGGTCGTGCAGGACCCAGACCTTGGCCGCGACATCGTGAGCCTCGACTTCATCAAAGACCTCCAGGTGGCCGAGGGCGTCGTGACATTCGCGATCGAGCTCACGACCCCAGCCTGCCCAGTGAAGGACCAGATGCACGATCAGGCAGTGGCCGCCGTCTCGGCTCTGCCAGGCGTCGCCGAGGTCAAGGTCCAGATGACCTCGAACGTGCGTGCGGTGGCGTCTCCAGAGGAAGGTCGGGCCCCGATTCCGGGCGTCAAGAACATCATTGCGGTAGGTGCCGGCAAGGGCGGCGTCGGCAAGAGCACCGTTGCGGTGAATCTGGCCCTCGCTCTGGCCCGCTACGGTGGGAGGGTCGGACTCATGGACGCGGACGTCTACGGTCCGAACGTGCCGATCATGCTCGGCATCAAGACGCAGCTCGAGACCGACGGCAAGAAGATCGTGCCTGCCGAGAAGTTCGGCATCCCGGTGGTATCGATGGGGTTCCTGACCCAGGACGAGACGCCCATCATCTGGCGCGGCCCGATGCTTCACGGTGTCGTCCAGCAGTTCTTCCGCGAAGTGCGGTGGGACGAACTGGACTACCTGGTGGTGGACATGCCGCCGGGCACCGGCGACGTGGCGCTCAGTCTCAGTCAGACCGTGCCGGTGTCTGGCGCCGTCGTCGTCACGACGCCACAGACCGTGTCGGTGGCCGACTCCCGTCGTGCGGTGGCGATGTACAAGAAGCTCAACGTGCCGACCCTCGGTCTGGTCGAGAACATGAGCCACTTCGTGTGCCCCGGGTGCGACACCGAAAGTGACATCTTCGGCAAGGGCGGCGGCGAGGCGGCGGCCGAGGAGATGGGCGTGCCCTTCCTCGGGCGGATTCCGATCTATCAGCCGATCCGAGAGGGTGGGGACAGCGGGAACCCGGTGGTGATGGCCGAACCGGACTCGGCGGCGGCTCGCGCGTTCCTCGACGTCGCGGAGCGCACCGCCGCCCAGGTGTCCATCGCGGCGCTCAGCCCGGCGCCGCTGTCCGCCGCGCCCGCGTCCTGACCTGGCCGCTAGCGCTGGGCCTCGCCGGTCATCGGGACGAACAGCACCGGCAAGATCTCGCTTCGCGCGATCCCGTTCGTCGTTCGGGTGAAGACCGTCAACATCTGGCGGTCGTCACCCACCGGGATGATCATCCGGCCATCCAGCGCGAGCTGGTCGAGCAGCGGCTGAGGCACGTGATCGGGGGCCGCGGTCACCATGATGGCGTCGAACGGCGCCGCGTTCGGCCATCCGGCGTAGCCATCCCCCTCCCGCAGCCGGACGTTCCCGTACCTTAGGCGAGTGAGCAGCTCACGCGACCGTGTGGCGAGCTCCGGGACGATCTCGATCGAATAGACGGTGTCGACTAGCTCGGCCAGCACAGCGGTCTGGTATCCGGAGCCGGTCCCGACTTCGAGTACCCTGGCCCCGGGATCGAGCGCGAGCGCCTGGGTCATGAAGGCGACGATATAGGGTTGTGAGATCGTCTGGCGATAGCCGATTCGCAGCGGGCGGTCGTCGTGAGCGTACGGACGCTGGTCGGGAGGCACGAACTCCTCCCGTGGGACCCGGAGCATCGTGTCCAGCACCCGCTCGTCGGTGATGTCACGCCCGCGCAGGTGCTCTTCGACCATTCTCATGCGGGCCTCCTCGAACGGGGTTTGACGGGCCGCGGCGGCGAGGGGCGCCGCGGGGCCGAGCTCGGCGGGCAGCCACGGTCCGCATGAGGCGGCGGCGAGCGCGCCGACCATCAAGAAAAGGCGATACCGATGTTCTTGCTGTTTGTCGCGGCCGGCTTCGGGCTCATGACGCTCGCTCACATCGCCCCCTTCCCGTTCCTCCTCGACGGCCTGGCGTCGGACACGGCCCGGTGGGAAATGCCAGCCGAGGACGGAACCCGGCGAGTGTATCTCACGTTCGACGACGGCCCGAACCCCGCCGCGACGCCGGCGCTGCTGGACGTGCTGGCTCGTCACGAGGCGCGCGCCACCTTCTTTATTCTCGACCGGCACCTGAACGCCGAGACCGCGCCGCTCGTGACCCGGATGTTCGAGGAAGGGCACGCGGTGGCGCTGCACTCGCACACGCGACGCCTCATGGTCCTTTCCCCCGAGCGACTGGCCGAGACGCTGGTCGCCAACGCGGATCGCATCGAGCAGCTGGCTGGACAGCGTCCGTGTCCAGCCTTCCGCCCGCACGGCGGGTGGCGGAGTGGACAGATGTATGTCGGGCTCGACCTGATCGACCACACCCTGATCGGCTGGGGGTGGTTTCTCTGGGACTGGGACTGGTTCCGGGCTCGCGATCCTGGCAGGCTGGCGCGCCGCTTTGTCGGCCGCGTGTCTGACGGCGACATCATCGTCATGCACGACGGGCACCACGAGGATCCGCGACCGGACCGGCGCTACAGCGTCGAGGCGACCGACCTCATGGTGCCCGAGCTACGCGAACGCGGATTCCAGTTCGGGACGATCTGCTAGGTTTCTCGCCGACACGGGCGCGTGGCGGCGTTGCTCGTCGGTCACAACCCACCTGGTTGCTCCCTCCTCGCGCCTTGCCACGCACCCGTCTCGCCAAGAAACCAAGGAACCGGGTTGGTGGCCCAGAATCTCTTCAGTCCTACTGGGGGTCAGCTTCGGGGCCGAGCCAGGCGTCCAGTCGCTCCTGCTGGGCCTGGCTCGGCGACTCGATCGGAGCCAGCTCCCACTGCACCGCTGGGGGCGCCTCCACGCGCACTACCAGCTCTCGGAGCTCTCCTCGGCGCGCTATGAGCACCGGCAGATCCGTGCCCGGCGCGAACGCCGCGATCCGCTCGTTCCACTGCGCCGGGAGCACGCGGTGGTCGCCGATTGCGAGGATCTCGTCATCGACATTAAAGCCGGCGGCGCGTGCCGGGGTGTTCCGACGAACCTGGCTCACGAGCAGGCGTCCGCCGGCGTTCCGCGCGCGCAGCCCGATCCAGCCCTGCTCTTCGTCGGGGGGGCGTCCCCCGAACTCCAGCCCGAGCCACTCCAGCGCCTCGTCGTAGTCCAGCTCGTCGGTGCCGTCGAGCGCCCGTCCGAACCAGTTCGACAGGTCAACACCAGCGACCTCGGCGGCGGTGGCGCGGAACTCCGCGGGGGTATAGCCGCGTTGGCCCGAGTAGCGCTCGTAGGCCGTCCGCAACACGTCGTCGAGGGTCTGGGCGCCACCCGAGGCCGCGCGGACCCGCATGTCTAGGAGGAACGCGACCACGGCGCCCTTGGTGTAGTAGCTCACCGACGTATTGGGGCTGTTCTCGTCGGCCCGGTAGTACTTGATCCAGGCATCGTAGGAGGACAGCGCCAGTGGCTGCACCTCGCGTCCCGGCGTGGTCTGGAGCGACTCGATCTGTCCCGACAGCGCCTCCAGGTATTCCTCACGGCTGGATAGTCCAGCCCGGTGCACGAGCAAGTCATCGTAGTAGGACGTCACTCCCTCGACGACCCACAGACTCTCGGTGTGCACCTCTCGCTCGTAGTCGAACGGGCCGAGCTCCGCCGGACGCAGCTGTTTGACGTTCCAGGCGTGGAACAGCTCGTGGCTCACGAGCGCCAGCCAGCGCAGATAGCGAGAGCGCGACGACGTGGACCACCGGCTGGTCATCAGGAGCGTCGAGTTCCTGTGCTCGAGTCCACCGCCTGCCTCCGTGATCATGTTCAGGAACAGATAGCGGTCGTAGGGCAGCTGGCCCCAGAGGTCTCGGATTTCGCGGGTGAGCGTCTCCACATCCCGAGCCGATTCCGGACCGTGCCAGACGCCGGATTCGCCGACGTTGACCAGCAGGTGCGGCACCTCGTCGACGGTGAACTCGTAGACGGCCGGGTCGCCGGTGACGATCGGCGTGTCGACGAGCGTATCGAAGTCGACGGCGCGGTAGCTGTGGGGGGCGCGATCGGCGCGCGGCGTGAGCCCGGTCATGCTGCGGTACCAGTGAGCCGGAAGCTCGAGCGTGACGTCGTGCGGGCGCGGCCGGGTCTCATCGGCCAGCGTGAGAAACGTCGGGGCGCCATTGAGCATGGCGAAGTCCGACTCGATCCAGTTCGTGCGCACCGACATCTCGCGCCCGTACACCTGGTAGGACACGATGACGCGCGGGTGGCCTTGGGTGGCTACCTGCCATCGGTTCTTTCGGGTTTTGACGATCGACAGGGGGGTGCCGTCGGGCGCTTGAGCGCGGATGTTCTCGATGTGGCGCGCGAACTCGCGCACCAGATACGACCCGGGTGTCCAGACCGCCATCATCAGTTCGATCTCGGCCGCCCCGTCGGTGGGCACTTCCGCCACGACATCGACGTAATGGGTATGGGGCGCCGGAAAGCTGAGCGTGTAGTCGATAGGCGCGGCCGTTTGAGCCGCCGCCGGGACGGCCGACAGCAGCAGGCCGACGAGCGACAGCCCGGCAATGGTCCGGGTGCGGGTGCGATGTCTCATGGCGTCTCTACGAGGGCTTCCCGGCTGTCCAGATAGACCGCCGCCACGTCGTCACCGGTCACCTCGAGCGCCGAGGGCCGCCCGGCGTAGCGGGAGGTGAGCATGCCGGTGTCGATCAGGAAAACGCGGTCATCGAACCGCGGCGTGATGAGTCGGGCTTCGGGGACGGTGTGTCCGACCACGAACCGTTCGGCGTCGTATTTGTCCGTCAGGTCGTTCAGCGCCGCCTGCCCCTCGGCTTCGGTCCACTGCGCGAACCCGCGGAACCAGACCGGCCCGTCACTGCTGTAGATCGACCAGAGCAGCACCTGTTGCAGGTCGATCAGCATGTCGACGTGTGCCTGATCCTCGCGGCTGAGCGGAGGCGGAGGATCAGGAGATGGAGGGCCGGTGGGCGCGATCCGGAGCACCCAGGACTGGAGCTCCCTTTGCACGGCCACCGCCGTTTCCTGGAAGGTGAAGAACGGCGTGATGACTCCCCGTTCGACCAGCTGGGCGCGGTACTCGTCGTAGCGGGCCAATTCCCGTCGCACCTGTTCGTTGATGTCGTCGAGGTCGCTCGGCGAATCCGGATGGAGGCCCCCGTGGAGGAAGATCGTCTCGCCCTGCCTGGAGACCACCGGTTTGTCCCGAAGCCACTGGCCGTAGTGACCGTCGGGTCCCAATGCTTCGAGATACTCGAGAAAGCCTGGTGGATGAGCGTCCATCCACGTGTCGCGTGACTGGACGGAGGGCGCGAGCGGTCCCAGAACCTCGGCGCGCTCGGCCGCGTGCTCCACATACGCCTGGTAGGTCGTGACGCGCCGAGCCTCCGAGTCCGCGTCCGCGAAACGGGCCAGCAGTGGTGGCGCCGTGTCTCGCAGGTTGGCCGTCAGGTTCATCGTTTCGTGGTTGCCCAGCAAGATCACGACCGACCTCCGGCCTCGTCGGCCTCGGCCTCGAGCCGCATCAGGAGGTCCATCACCGGACGGATTCCCGCCCCCCGGTCGGTAAAGTCACCCGTCTGGACGAGGGTGGCAGTGCCGCCGATCCACCGATAGCTAGCGTCGATCAGGCCGAGAGTTTGAAGGAGGGCGTGAAACTGGCCGGAGGCCCCATGGATGTCGCCGATGGCCACGAGCCGGCCGGTTTGAGCCGAAGTCTGGACGAGGAGCCAGGCAGGACTGGTCCAGACCGCGAGGAGGGACACGGCCACGATGGCCGCCCGGATCAGGCGCGGGCGGACCGTGAGGAGGTGCACCCTCTCAGTCTACCCGCTCCCGAACGGCTAGCGAGCGGTGTGGGCCAACACGGCCGGGTCCTTTGACTGAGCCGCAGCGGTATGACGACGCCGTCGGCATCTTCGACGCCATGCCGGCCAGCAAGGTGCACCAGGGTGTGTGCCACCCGCGCGTGGGCGTTCTGATGGAGGATCTCGCGGACCCGCGTTCGAAGCATCCGCATGCGCTGCCCGAGCAGCCGGGTGACCTCGAAAGACAGGGCGGGTGACGAGCGCATGAGCCCGAGAAACAGGTCGCGCGCGATCGCCCACACCACGGTGTCTTCGTAGGCTTCGGCGAGATGATCGTGCGGGCCGTCCTCGATGAGGGCCATCTCGCCCACGAGGTTGCCGGGGTGCTGGAAGCCGAGAATCGCCTCCCGGCCATCGGGGCTCTCGACAGCGAGCTTTACGACGCCCGATTCCACCAGGTAGACGTCGCTGGCGGGGTCGCCCGTCTCGTACAGCCGCTCACGACGTCGAAGCTCGGTCACTCGGGACCGGCGCAGAACGGCGGCGCGGTCGTTCTCTTCGAGGACCGACAGCAGGCTCTTTCGCTGGAGGGAGGTCAGGCGGGTGTGTGCACTCATCAACATGTCGATCTCCTCGCCCGATGGACGTGACGTCCGGGGC
>CAJWMX010000095.1 GCA_913043805.1 uncultured Acidobacteriota bacterium
TTGGCAGATGTTCTGGGACGCTGTGATCTCCCCCCAGTAGATCGCCCGCCGTTTGCGCCGCACCTGTGTCGATGGTCCGCTGCGTCCCGAGGCCATGGTCGCGGCGGGCGCGGGCCTGGTCGTCTTCAACTCATTTTTCTACGGAGCGTTGTTCGTCATCGCCTATGCCCTCACGATGACGTTGCCACCAGTGACACTGCCGCTTGGTCTGCTCGCGCTCCCGGTCATCGTGCTGGGTGGGCTCACGGTGGGCGCCTTCTTCCTTCCACTGACCTTCGTGTATCTGGACTTCCGTTTCGGGCTTCCACTGCTCTCCCCGCTGCTGCTCTGGACCGCTCCGATCATCTACACGGCACCTGAGTCCGGCGTGCTGGCGGTGATCAATCGCTGGAACCCGCTGACCTATCTGATCAACATCCCCCGGGGATGGCTGGTCGTGGGCGCCGGACCGCAGGATGGCTGGTTCCTGGTCTGCGCCGGCGTCTTCGCGCTGCTGGCCGGACTGACGTTGCGGTACTACCGCCGGGCCGTTCCGCTCGCGGTGCAGAGCCTGCCGCAGCGCTAGAACTCTCTGACCATGTCGGTGCCAGTGGCCGCTTCCGTCGCCGTGTCAGCCCCGGCGCCAACCATGCTCGAATGCCGGGGCTTGACCAAGGTGTATTGCCGCGGGTTCGAACAGGGGCGACGCTATGCGTTCGTGGACATCCTCCGACCCGGGCGCCGTCCGATCGAGCGCTTGCGCCGAGAGGAGTTCCTGGCGGTCGATCGCTTCTCGGTCACGGTGCGGAAAGGCGAGAACGTCCTCGTGCTCGGCCTGCCCGGGGCCGGCAAGACCACGATCGCGAAGCTCCTGACCGGCATGCTCCTGGCCGATGCGGGAGACGTCCACTTCCATGGTCGGTTGGGACTGGTCTCGGGCGGGAAGCTGGGGATGGTGCCGTTCCTCACCGTCTGGGAGTACATCCAGCTGGCCACGGGCATTCATGGCGCCGAGCCGGGTGTGCATGACGCGTGTTGCGAGCGAGCCCTCGAGTTGACCGGACTGACCGACAAGCGGGACCTGAAGATCGTCGACCTCGACAAGCTCGACACCCGCTATCTCTCGATCGCGTCTGCGCTGGTCGTGCCGCATGACGTGCGGATTTTCGACGGGGTCCCACGGCCAGGCCGAGACCGCGCCTCCCGGCAGGTCGCGGCGCTGGCGACCGAGCATCTCGAGCGCGGTTCCAACCTGATTCTTGCCAGCAGCACCGCCAATCTGCCGGCCCGGATCTCGCACGCGGCGATTCTGCACGAAGGGGAGACATTGTTCGAGGGCGGCCTCGACACCGTCGTGCCGGTCTTCGATCACTTCGTCTACCGCATGCAACGGATTGAGCAGTTCGTCCGCGAGGCGGAGGAGGCGGGACGGGAGGTCGACCCATCCCGGATGCTCCGCCCGCCCGAGATCATCACCAGAGCTCGCCGGAGCCTGGAGCGCTCGCGTATCGGTCCGATGGTCGAGGAGCGAATCGCCAAAGCCTGGGCGAGCACGCAGCCGGTCGTCGTCGGGCCGTATCTCTCGGACGTCGGGTTCGAGCTTCTCTACTGGCGCCCCTTCGTGGCCTGGATGCACGAGCACTACGGGGAGCGCACCGCGCCGGTGATCGCGCTTTCCCGGGGACGAGTCGGCGACTGGTACGCGTCGAGGGCAACTGACTACGTCGATGCGTGCGACCTGGTGGACTTCGACACCTTCCTCACCCGGAACCGACAACGAGTCCGTGCGACCGGTTCCTGGAAGCAAAAGGTGATCGCCGACTTCGACCGGGAGCTCCTCGATGCACTGTCCGCGCGGTTCGATGATGTCGAGCCGGAGGTCCTGCACCCGTCACTCATCTTCCGAGTCTGTTCCCGCATCTGGAACGGGACGCTCCCGCACGACTGGCTGGCGGAGCATGGCGTCTATGACTATCTCCAGCCCACGCTGACTCGAGACGACACCATCTGCCCGCCCGAGCCGTATGTGGTTGCCAGCTTCTGGTTCAGCAGCTGTTTCACCGATACCCGCCAGCATCGACATCTGATCCATCTGGCGCTCTCGGAGCTGAGTCAGCGGATGCCGGTGGTGGTCGTCGACACCGGTGGGTTTCCTGGAGTTCCAGAGTCACTGGATGCCAGTGGGGATATCAGAGTGGTTCCAGGGCCCCAGCACTCCGAAGGTCAGCTCGGTCTTCAGTCCCGCATCATTGCCGGTTCCCGGGCATATGTCGGGTCGTTCGGCAATATCTCCCAGCTGGCTCCGTTCTTTCGGGTGCCGAGCCTGTTGGTGTTCGACGAGGAGGGTGGGCATTCGGCTCACCACCGTCGGACCGCCCGGACGATCGCCGACGTGATGGACGACCGCACGACCGACATCGTTCGAGCACCGGAACTCAACCCGGCGCGTCTCAGCGCCTGGATCGATCAGGCCTTGTCATGAAGATCTTCTTTTCCATGCGTCATCCGGGCACGCTCCGAAACTTCGGGTCGACGATCCGGGAGCTTGCCCGTCGGGGGCATGAGATTCATCTGTCGTTCGTCATGCAGGACCGCCTCGGCGACGGTCGACTGCTGTGGGAGCTGACCGACGACTGTCCATCAGTCACCTACTCGGAGCTCACCAAGAAGACCCCGTATCGGTTCTGGCTCGGCCTGGCTCGGGGGGTGCGTCTGTGGGCTGACTATCTCCGGTATCTCGGTCCGGAGTATCGGGATGCCTTCAAGCTGCGCGAGCGTGCGGAGATCCGGCTCCCCGGGGCGCTGGTGACCTTCAGCAAGCTACCGCTGGTCAATTCACAGGGCGGTCGGCGTCTATTGTGGAAGCTCCTGCTCTGGATCGAGCGTGCGATTCCGACCGATACCTGGGTCGACGCCCAGATCGCGGCCCAGTCCCCGGACGTGGTGCTGGCCACCCCCCTCGTCGATCTTGGGTCCGACCAGGTCGACTTCATCAAGAGCGCCAAGGCGCAGGGTGTGCACACCGGACTCTGTGTGCACAGCTGGGACAACCTGACCAACAAGGGGTTGATGCGCGTGCTCCCGGACCGGGTCTATCTCTGGAATGAGTTCCAGAAGCGGGAAGCGGTCGATATGCACGGCATGCGGGCCGACGACGTGCTCGTGACCGGTTCTCCCGTCTACGACCAGTGGTTCGACCGGACGCCGAGCACCTCCCGCGTCGACTTCTGCGCCAAGGTCGGGCTGCCTGATGAGCGGCCCTACATCCTGTATCTCTGTTCTTCCGGGTTCATCGCGCCCAACGAGGCCAAGTTCGTCGACCAGTGGGTGCGCGCGCTCCGCGAGGCGCCCGATTCGTCGGTGCGTGACGCCGCCGTCGTCGTCAGGCCCCATCCGGAGAACGTGCAGCCCTGGCAGAAATACGATCTGGCGGAGTTCGACGACGTGGTGGTCTGGCCGTCCGGTGGCGCAAACCCGGTGGACGAGAGCTCGAAGAACGACTTCTACGATTCGCTCTATCACAGCGCGATGGTGGTCGGGATCAACACCAGCGCCCAGATCGAGGCGGGCATCGTCGGGCGGCCGGTGTTTACCGTACAGACCGATGAGCATGTCGGGACCCAGGAAGGGACTCTGCACTTCCACTACCTCCTGGAGGCGGGAGGCGGCCTGCTGAGCAACGCGCGCGGGTTCGACGAGCACGTCGGTCAGTTGGCCCGGGCCTTCGAACGGCGGCCCGAGGATGCCGAGAAGCTGCGGGGCTTCGTCGAGGCGTTCGTGAGGCCGCGCGGCATCGAGACCCGGGCCACCCCACTGACCGCGGATGGCATCGAGGCGCTGGGCCAGGAGCCCAAGCCGTCTCCCGAGCGGCCTGGACCGCTGCTCTATCCGTTGCGCTGGCTGCTGTTCCCGGTGGCGGTCGGTATCAAAGTCGTCCGCAATCTCACCCGGGTCAGGGTCAAGCGTCAACGGAAGCTACGCCCGCTGACCTTCACCGGGATGCTGCTCAAGCCGCTCTTTGGCGCGATGGACATCATCCTGCGCTGGCGTCCGGCCAAAGGGTTCGTCAAGAAGTACGTCGTGCCCAGGGTGATGTCCCGCGTCAGCCCTGACGAGCCGACCGAGGAGATGGTGGCCATCCCCCGCATCATCGACAAGATGCACAAGATCGACCGGCCGCTGGTCGTGGGGCCCTGGTTGAGCGAGGTCGGGTTCGAGCTGCTCTACTGGATTCCGTTCCTGAACTGGGTCCGGACATATCGACCGTTCGACCGGGACCGGATGATCATCCTGTCTCGCGGTGGGGTGGCACCCTGGTATCGACAGATCGGGTCCCGCTACGTCGATGTCTTCGACTTCTTCACGCCCGAACAGCTGCGCGAGAAGAACGAGGAGCGTATTGCCGAAGGCTTGATGAAGCAGCGGGCGTTGACCGATTTCGAGCGCGAGGTCGTCAAGCTGGTGAAGGTTGGAATTCAGCGTCGGGACGTGCAGCTCTTCCACCCGATGTACATGTATCGCCTCTTTTATCCGTACTGGAAGAGTCGCACGTCCATCAATCTGATCGAGAACTTCGCGTCGTTCGAGCGGTTGCCCCAGATCGATGCCTCGGATGTCGCCGACAAGCTCCCCGACGACTACGTGGCCGTCCGCTTCTACCACAACACGGCGTTTCCCGAGACCGAAGAGAACCTCGCCTTCGTGCGGCAGCTCCTGACGCGGGTCACCGAGACGACTGACGTCGTGCTGCTGAACCCTGGCTACTCGATCGACGACCACTGGGATCTGAAACCCGACGTGACCCGTCGAGTACACACCATCGACCAGCTGCTCGAGCCCCGTAACAATCTCGAGGTCCAGACCAAGGTCGTGAGCCGGGCCCGCGCCTATATCGGGAACTACGGCGGGTTGTCCTACTTGGCGCCGTTCTATGGGGTTCAGTCGCTGGCCTTCTACTCCAGCCCGAACCATGTCGCGCCGCATCATCTCGACCTTATGTATCGCGTGGCGGCCAAGCTCAAGCGCGGATCCTTCGTGGCGCTCGATACTCAGGGCCTCGATGTCCTCAGTCTGGTGCTGCAGGGGGCGCCGGTTGAAGCGGCGCTGGCGGAAAGCGGCGACGCGGAGCATCCCGCAGCGGCGGAGCTGGGTTGATGGCGGTCAAGCGTTCTCCACTCGTGCCCGGTGGCGGGGGAGACCCGTTGGACGACATTCGCGCCAGGCTGGAGCGGATCGAAGCGACCCTCGGCAAGCTGAAACGGACCGACCAGCTGGTGCAGGCCCTGGCCAGACGGTTGTATCTCGACGGGGTCGAGCTGCCGCCGCGCAAGCAGCTTCGGTCGCATCGGTTCGGGGTCATGTCGCAGAACGGCGAGGACGGACTGCTGCTGGAGCTGTTTCGGAGGATCGGCGTCGCGCAGCGACGCTTCGTCGAGATCGGGTGCGGCGTCAACGGTGGGAATTCCGGGTTCCTGGCCCAGGAGCTCGGCTGGGCCGGATTGATGGTCGACGGCAATCCCGGGGCGGTAGACAAGGTCGGGCTCAAGTTCGTCAGTGACGAGGTCACGGCGGAATGTCACCTGGTGTCACGGGAGAGCATCAACGAGATCATCGAGACGGCCGGCCTGGCGGGCGAGATCGACCTGTTGAGCATCGACATCGACGGGAACGACTTCTGGGTCTGGGACGCGACGACGGTGGTGAACCCCCGGGTGGTCATCATCGAATACAACTACCTGCTGGGTCCCAGCGCGGCGGTGACCATTCCCTACGATGCCGACTTCCGCCTGCCCAAGGCGCCGACTCGCGCCTACCGTGGAGCGTCGCTGGAGGCGATGGTGCGGCTGGCGCGACGCAAGGGGTACCGATTGGTGTCGAGTGAGCGCATCAACGCCGTGTTCCTGCGCAACGACATCGATTGCGATCTGCCCACCCTCGAGACCCACGAGGCCTATCAGGCTCCCGCCAATCGCGGGAAGGATGTCTTCAAGAAGATTGGCGCCCACGGGCTGCCGTTGGTGCCGGTCAACGAAGACGGGACGACGGCGGACCCGGTGCCGGCGGAGCAGGCTCGATGAAAGTCCTGTTCATCCTCCAGTATCCGGGGTACTTCCGCTACTTCGATTCGGTGATGGAGGAGCTCGCCGCCCGAGGCCACCAGGTCGCGGTGGCGTTTGACCAGCCGCACAAGCAGCCCGAAGGGATGGTGGCGCTCGAAGGGATGCGGGCCTCGATCGAGGTGCTGGATCGGGTGCCGGCTCGTCCGGACGTCTGGGCGCCCGTCGCCCGCGGAGTACGGGGCACGATCGACTACGTCCGCTATCTGCATCCTCGCTATGTCGATTCCCCGTACTTGCGGGATCGGATGCGGAAGGCGCTGCCGTTCCTCACCCGGTGGCTCGGCCGATGGACGACGGGCACCGAGGCCTGGACCCGCCGGCTGGTCCGCTGGCTGCAGTACTGCGAGCGGGTCATCCCGAGCCATCGGTCGCTGGAACGTTTTCTCGAGAACGCGTCGCCTGACGTGGTCGTCGTCTCGCCGCTCGTCACCGATCAATGTCCGCAGGTCGACATCATCAAGGCCGCCCGGTGGATCGGGGTGCCTAGCGTGCTGGGTGTCGCTTCGTGGGATCACCTGACCACCAAGGGGCTGATGCGGATTCAGCCCGACCTCGTGGCGGTCTGGAACCCGGATCAGCGGGATGAGGCGCTCGCGTTTCATGACGCCGACCCGTCGCGGATCGTGGTCACCGGCTCTCAATGCTTCGACCGCTGGTTCGACCGGTCACCCAGCCGCGACCGCGCCGCCTTCTGCGCTCGCGCTGGTGTCCGGCCGGATCGTCCGTTCATCGTCTTCGTCGGATCGACGGCGTCGATCTCGTCGTCCGAAGCCGAGGTGGAGTTCGTCAAGCGATGGATCGAGGCGGTGCGACAGGGACCCGGGTCTCTGGCCGACGTCGGCATCCTCATCCGACCACATCCCTACAATGCGAAGCACTGGCGCGATGTCGACCTCTCGGCCTACCCGAATGCGACGGTGTTTCCGGGGCACGGGGCCAATCCGGTGAACGATGATGATCGGGCCGACTATTACGACACGCTCTACCACGGGGCCGCGGTCGTGGGCATCAACACCTCGGCCATGATTGAAGCCGGCATTCAGGACCGGCCCGTCTTCACGATCGTCGATTCGTCGTTCGACGACACCCAGACCGGAACCTTGCACTTCCGCTACCTGCTCCCGGAGCATGGCGGGCACCTTCAGCACGCCACCGACCTGGCGACCCACGCCCTGCAGCTGTCGGCCACGATCGACGATGGCGTGGCCCCGTCCTCCCGGGGGTTCATCGAACGGTTCGTGCGACCGCATGGACTGGAGGAGCCAGCGACCCCGAGGCTTGTGTCCGCCCTCGAGGCGCTCGAGGGGGCAACGCCCGTCGCTGCCGAGACTGGCGGTTTCTGGTTGCAGCCGCTTCGGCTGGGGTTGTGGTGCGTCGCTCTCGTCGCGAGTCGCAAGAAGCTGAAGAAACGGTTCTCGAAGCTCGGCTACGACGCCGCGGCCAGGGTTCGCACCAGACTCGGGCTGCGTCGCCGGACGGTCGAGGCGCCAACCCCGCCCGATCCGCCCGCGGTGACCTGAGACATGACGACCGGGGTCGAACCCAGTATCGACGGCGCGGACAGCGCCTGGCTCGAACGGCTCGACATGCTGCGCGAGTCGGTCGCCTACCGTGCGTATTTTCGGGTGCGGCGACAGGTGCTCTCCTTGCTGTCGCGTGGTCAGAACCGGAGGGCCACAGGTCACGCGCCGAGTGACTACTGGTCAGGTGAGCTGTCGCGGTTCGAGTACATGCTCGACGCCTCGCCGCTGGTCATCGAACAGCTGCGCCACCACACCCACAACCTGACGGGTCTGCTGCCGCAGCACTATCGCGAGAGTCTCGAGAGCAAGAAGACCCAGTTTGCCGAGAAGCTCGCCGCCTTGCGGAAGCTGGACGAGACCGGCGTCTGGGTGCCGGAGGCACGACAGCTGGGCGGCTTCGGGTTCGACATCGATGGCGAGCTGGTCAACATCGATACCCTCAAGTTCTACGAGGTGCTCATTGCTCTGGACCAGGGGGCCATCCTCGGCGGGATGCGGGACACGACGGACCGGAAACTGGTCTGGGAGATTGGCGCCGGCTGGGGTGGATTTCCGTACCAGTTCAAGACCCTGTGTCCGAACGTCACCTACGTCATCACTGACTTCCCCGAGTTGTTCCTGTTTTCGGCCACCTATCTGATGGCGGCGTTCCCGGAGGCCCGGGTCCGTTTCTACGGCGAGGTGCCGGCCGAGGAGACCTTCGAGGGCTGGAGCGAGCTCGACTTCATCTTCATTCCCGATACCTTCCACGCCGCGGTCGGACCGCCGCGGGTGGACCTGACCATCAACATGGTGTCGTTCCAGGAGATGACGACCCAGCAGGTCGAGAGCTACGTGCGCCGGGCGCATGCGCTCGACTGCCAGTATCTCTACAGTCTCAACCGTGACCGTTCACATCACAACCGGGAGCTCAGCAACGTACGGTCGATCCTGTCGCAGTACTACTGGCCTCGTGAGATTCCGATGCTTCCGGTCAGCTACACGAAGATGCTGGATGCCAATCCCGACATGCCGGGACGGGGCTACAAGCACGTGGTTGGGTGGCGTCGGGTCCGTACATGAGCACCGCCAGGGTCGCGATCGGCGCGCCGCTCTACAACCACGCCGAGGATGTCGGGGACGAGGCCTCGGTGGAGGCGTTTGGCTACCACAATCTCGCCGAGCACCCCGACCAGCAAGTCAACGTCGCGGC
>CAJWMX010000096.1 GCA_913043805.1 uncultured Acidobacteriota bacterium
CGGCCAGGCCGTTCCGACCGCCGCCGATGGGCCTGACGCGGCCGCCGACCGCGCCCCTGATCCGTTGGAGCCGGACTTCAACCTGGTGGCGCTCCCCAGCACCCTGCGCATGCCGTCCGGCACGTTCGCGTTCCGGTTGACCCACAGGTTCTCCCGACCGATCGACGGCGGACCCGGCTACGGCAATCTACTCGAGGACTTCTTCGGCCTCGACTCGTTCGCGAACATCGGGCTGGAGTTTCGCTATGGCCTCCTGCCCGGTACCCAGATCGGTTTCTACCGGGGAAACAACAAGAACATCCAGGCCTTCGTTCGCCAGAATCTGCTGTGGTCCCGCGGACCGTCTGGGTTCGGGGTCGACATCCAGGCGTCCGTCGAGGGGCTCGACAATCTGAGCGAGCATCAGTCGGGGTCCATCGGCGCGATCCTTTCGAAGCGGCTCGGGGAGCGTGCCATCGTCTATGCCCAGCCGACGTTCGTGAGCAATGTCGACCGGCCCGGCAAGTTCCACCTGCCGCGAATGGACCTCGATGATGACGATGTGGACGAAACGTTCTACGTCGGTCTCGGGGCTCGATTGCGCATCCGGCCCACCGTCTACGTGGTCGGCGAGTTCGTGCCACGCCTGGGCGGGTATGACGAAGGGCAGAACCATGTGTCGTTCGCCATCGAGAAGCAGGCAGGCGGGCACACCTTCCAGCTGAACCTCTCGAACAATCTCGGGTCCACGCCGAACCAGCTCGCCCAGGGGGGCGACGAGGACAACTGGTTCCTCGGGTTCAACATCACCAGAAAGTTCTACTAGAGCCGGCGCGCCCGCCGCCGAGGTAAGCTGGGTTTCCGTGTCTGGCCCAGCGCTGAGTTCGCCGACCTTCGTTTCGACCGATGCCGGGCTGGCGGCGGCCTGCACCAGGTGGGCCGCGGCTGGTCGGCTCGCGCTCGACACCGAGTTCGTCCGGGAGCGGACCTACTATCCCCTCCCGGGGCTGGTTCAGGTCGACGCCGGAGACGGGGTCGAGTTCGTCGACCCGCTCGCGGTGCGGGATTTCGCCCCGCTCGGGCGCTTGCTGGCCGATCCGAGCGTCGAGCTGGTGATGCACGCGCCGGGCGAGGATTTCGACCTGTTCGAGCGCTTGACCGGCGTCGTGCCTCTCCAGCTGTTCGATACGCAACGCGCGGCCGCGTTCGCCTGTCACGGCATGGGGGTCGGCTATCGGGGGCTCGTGGCCTCGTTGCTCGGCGTGGAGTTGGACAAGGGGGAGACCCGCTCCAACTGGCGCCGCCGACCCCTGACTCCGTCCCAGCTCAGCTATGCGGCGCTCGATGTGGCCTACCTCCACCAGCTGCGGGAGCACCTGGCGTCGTCGTTGGCCGCGTCTGGCCGGTTGGCCTGGCTCCGTGAGGACCAGGAGCATTTTCGTCTGGCGCGAGAGGCGGATGGGGGACCAGACGCCGCCTATCTACGGGTAAGAGGCCGTGGTGCGCTGGCCGCCCCCGAGCATGCCGTGCTCAGGGCGCTGGCTGCCTGGCGTGAACGCGAGGCCCAGACCCGGAACATACCGCGTCGGCACCTCGTCGGAGATGCCACGCTGATAGCGCTTGCCCGGAGCGGGGGGAAGACCCCCTCGCGTGGCGTGCGTGGGCTCTCGAAGGCTGCGCTCGAGCGCTACGGCGAGGCACTGGGCGCCGCGGTTCGACAGGGACGAGACGCAGGTCCGGATGTCCGCGATCGGCACGTCGACCTCAGGCCGCTGGCTCGTCGTGTCGACGCGTTGAAGCAGATCGTCGCCGAGGTGGCGGCGACGCTCGAGCTGCCTCCCGAACTGCTGGCCTCCAGACGCGCCCTCGAGTCCCTGGTGCTACAGGTGCATGTCCAGGGTGGTGATCCTCCCCCGGAGCTGCGGGGCTGGCGACGTGAGCCCCTTGGTGACCGACTGTTGGCCTCGCTGCGGGCCGGGGAGTAACCAGCATGGGGGAGGCGCCGACTGGCGAGGTGACGGCCGAGGCGGTCAAGGCTCGGGCCGCCGAGCTTGGCTTCGATCTATGCGGGGTCGCGGCGGCCACGCCGTTCGAGCGGCTCGGGGTGCTGCGCGAGTGGCTGGATCGCGGCTATGCCGGCGAGATGCACTATCTTGCGCGGAACGCCGAGCGGCGCGCCGACCCCCGTCTGCTCCTCCCCGGCGCTCGCGCCGTAGTCGTGCTCGGTACCGTCTACAACGCCGACCGGCCGTACTCGACCGAGGTGGACGACCCCCAGGTGGCTTTGATTTCCCGCTACGCCTGGGGCGACGACTACCACGACGTCCTCGGCGAGCGGACCCGAGCCCTGGGCGAGTGGATGACGGCCACACACCTCGAACCGTCCCGGTGTCGGATGTATGTCGACACCGGTCCGATCCAGGAGAAGGCGTTCGCCGAGCGCGCCGGGCTAGGATGGGTCGGGAAGAACACCTGCCTCATTCACCCCGAGCTTGGCTCGTGGTTGTTCCTCTCGGTCGTGATCACGACGCTCGCGCTCGCTGCCGATGCCCCTGGTTTTGATCAGTGCGGCTCCTGCACCCTCTGTCTGGACGCCTGCCCGACCGATGCGTTCCCATCACCGGGAGTGCTGGACTCGACCCGCTGCCTGTCCTATCTGACGATCGAGACGAAGGGCGCGCTTCCGGAGTCGATGCGAGGGGCGCTGGGCAATCACGTCTACGGGTGCGACATCTGTCAGGAGGTCTGTCCGTACAACCAGCATCCACCCGTGAGCGACGATCCGGCGTGGCAGCCGCGAGAGGCCCTGGACCGGCCTGGCCTCGCTGCCTTGTGGCGTCGATCCGACGGAGAGTTGCGGGACGCCATCCGAGGGGGGGCGATGACGCGCGTGCGGGTCAGGCGCCTGCGGCGGAACGTCGCGGTCGCGCTCGGCAACTCCGGCGATGCCGGAGCGGCCCGAACGCTGGCCGATCCAGAGGCGGTGGCGGCGCCCTCTGACAGCGTTCGCGACCCGCTGGTGGCAGACCACGTCGCCTGGGCCCGTGAGCGACTCGAGCCTGCACTATGATTGAGGAAGACGCTGACGTCGGTATGACCAAGTCCCTACAGCCTGGCTCACTGGCCCCCACTTTGTTGCTGTCGATGCCGCAGTTCGTCGACCCCAACTTCAAACAGACGGTGGTCCTGCTGTGCGAGCACGGCGAGGAGGGCGCCTTCGGACTGGTGCTGAACCGTCAGACAGAGACGCCGGCGTCGTCGGTGGTGCGTCTGACTCCACCGGTGGACGTCGACAACGGACTGCAGTTGTGGATTGGCGGGCCAGTTGAACCGGAACGCGGCTGGATCCTCATGGGAGACGAGCCGCTGGATGCCGAGTCGGTCGAGGTCTGCGACGGTCTGTATCTATCGACGTCGCCCGATTTGCTCCGTCGACTCCTGGTCGATCAGCCACCCGATCGGGCCCGTCTCCTGACTGGCTACGCGGGGTGGGGCGCCGGTCAACTCGACGAAGAACTGTCGGCCTCAGCGTGGCTCGTGGCGGACGTGGAGCTCGATCTCATCTTCGATACCGCCGCCGCGGATATGTGGGAGACCGCGATCCGCCGGCTCGGCGCCGATCCCTCCATGCTCCAGATGGGCCGCGGCGTGCATTAGGTTTCACGGCGAGGCTTCCGTCTAGCGGCGTTGCACCCTCAGTCACAGACTCCCGGTCTGCTCCTTCGGCCGCGCCTTGCTAGACGAAACCCTCGCCGAGAAACCTGAACCTAATCTTTGCGTAGCAGGTCGGTGGCCCTGGCAGGCTCGTTGTGCGACAGCCTGCCCATGGTCTGTGTCGTCTGGGCTCGTCGCCGAGGCTGTGTCAGCGGGCTTCGTACTTGACGACCATTCCGCCTTTCATCACGAACCGGACGTTGCGCAGCGCGACGATGTCGGCGAGCGCGTCGCCGGGCACCGCGATCAGGTCTGCCTGGTAGCCACGCGCGAGGGTGCCGATCTGGTCGCCCAGTCCGAGCGATTCGGCCGCCCGCGAGGTGGCCGACACGATGGCGTCCATCGGGCGCTGGCGCCCGACCCGGACCCGCGCGACGAGCTCGTCGGCGTTACGTCCATGCGCCCCCGCTAGCGCGTCTGTGCCGAACACCAGGTTGACATCTCCGTCACTGACGACGCGCTGGAAGGTGTCGAGTCCGGCGACGCGGGCTTGCGCCATCCGCGCGTAGCCCATCTCGGTGTAGTTGCCCCGTCCGATGAAGGCGCTGCGATACTCGTCGTAGTTGCTCCAGAGCAGCTCCAGATGCAGGTCGAGATACGTGCCACGCTCGGCCAGCAGCGCAATCGCCTCGTCGTCGAAGCGAGTGCCGTGTTCGATGCTCCCGCATCCGGCCTCGACCGCCGCCGTCACGCCCTCCGTCCCGTACGCGTGGACGGCTGACCGGAGCCCGACGGCGGTGGCTTCCCCGCACGCCGCCTCCAGCTGTTCCTGGCTCATTACCAGCGCGCCCCCGTCCCGGATGCTGGCCGAGGCGAAGATCTTGATGACGTCGGCGCCGTTGTCAGCCAGCTGTCGCACCGTGGCCCGAATCTGGTCCGGGGTACCGTTGTTCCCTCGGATGGCGCCGAGCGAGGTGAGGATCCGGGGACCGGGCAGGGCGCTTCGCGCGATGGCGTCACGCAGTTCGGCGTCCAGCGGGCTGCCGAGGCTCTGCACGGTCGTCACGCCCCCCTGGAGTGTCTTGTAGGCGTTCTCGGCCGCATAGAGGATCGTCCGGGCAGGCGACTCCTGCAGGTCGTCGTGCGCTTCCCCGTCAGCATCGAAGTGCGAGGTCAGGTGCACGTGGGTGTCGATCAGTCCCGGCATGACGGTCATGCCCGACAGGTCATAGGTGACCGCGCCGCGGAGCCGGTCTACGCCGGCGATCTCGGACCCGTCGATGGTGATGCGCGCGTTCTCGACAATCCGGCCGGTACCGTCGAGCAGGCGACTGGCCCGGATGGTGATCCGGTCGTCCTGCGCGGTCAGTCCGGTGAGGGCGGCGAGGCTTCCCGCCAGCGCGACCAGCAGCGTTCGCGTTGAGTTCATGGCTCCGATCCGAGTCGTTTGTGGCGCATGGCGCGCATGGCGCGATGCGCCGGTTTGGTCCGGCGCTGCTCGTCCTGCCGGGCGAGCTCCTCGCGTCGGCGGCGCAGTTCATCGCCCTCGCGGGTCAGGGTTCGGTAGCTCGCCAGACGAGCGGCCGCCAGCGTTCCCGCTTCGACGGCTCCCCGGACGGCGCAGTGGGGCTCCTGGTCGTGCCGGCAGTCCCGGAAGCGGCAATCCGTGGCCAACGCTTCGATGTCGTCGAAGGCGTCGTCGGTGGCCGTTTCCGCGTCCCAGAGCTGCAGTTCCCGCATTCCCGGCGTATCGATGAGCAAACCGCCGGTCGGCAAGACGATCAGTTCCCGCTGTGTTGTGGTGTGCCGCCCGCGTCGGTCTCGCCGCCGGACGCCGCCGGTCCGCTGTCGTTCCGTGCCGAGCAGCCGGTTGATGATCGTGGACTTGCCCACCCCAGACGATCCCAGGAGGGCGATGGTGCGCCCCGGGGCGAGATGGGTGGCCAGTGTCTCTACACCACCGTCGGCAAGGCAACTGATGATGTGGATCGGGGTCGAGGGCGCCATCGCGGCGACTTCCGCTCGGGCCCCCTCTGGGTCAGGCGACATGTCGGCCTTGTTGAGGACAACGACCGCCTCCGCGCCACTGTCGGCGATGGCGACCAGGTAGCGCTCGATGCGGCGGAGGTTGAAGTCGCCATCGAGCCCGCACACGAGGAAGATGATGTCGATGTTCGCGGCGACGAGCTGGCGTCGCGTGGCCTCGCCGGCCGCCTTGCGGGAGAAGCTGGTGCGCCGTGGCAGCACCGCTTCAATCGTGGCCTTCTCCTCGTCGGCGTGGATCCGGGCGGCGACCCAGTCACCCACGACCGGCATCGCATCCTGGGTTGCGGTCTGGTGGCGAAGTCGGCCTGAGACCTCGGCCATCAGCGCGCCGGAGGCGCCGAGTAGCTGGAACAGATAGTTGTGGGCCACCGCGACTCGCGCCGGGCGGCACCCGTCGGTGTTGGCGGCGAAGTGTCGCGCCAGATCCTCGTTCCAGCCGAGCGCCTCCAGGCTGGGCGAGGTCGAGGCGCTGTCGACGGGTGGAGTCATGCAGGTGGCCAATCCCCTTCTTACCACACGGTCTAGTGTCCTGTAACCGTGGTTCGCAGCATAATTCCCGGGCGGGGCATCCGGCCTGGCGGCGTTGCTCGTCGGTCACAGATCCCCAATTTGCTCCCTTCTCGCGCCTTGCCAGTCTGGCGCCGCGCTCCGGGACTCATGCTGCGAACCACGGTTACAGGACACTAGGGCGCGGCAACGCGCTGTGTCCGGTAGACTGGCGAGGATGGACGTGCACACGACGCGTGGAGGCGGCTCGCTTGGCGGGGCGTTGGTGGGGATGGCGTTGCTGGTTGCCGTGCTCGCGGGCGCCCTACCGGTCGCGGCGCAGTCCGGCGAGGCCTCGAGCGACGGGTGGCGTCAATGGGGCGGTCCGAGCGGTGACTTTCGCACCGAGGACCTCGGCTTGCAAGCACGCTGGCCCGAGCAGGGTCCGACCGAGCTCTGGCGGCGTCCACTCGGTCCTGGACATTCGTCCATCCTGGTCGACGAGGGGCGGCTCTTCACCATGTACCGGCCGGGGGCGAGGGCCAACCATGGGCGGAGGAAGAGCGAGTCGTGGCGCTCGACGCGCTGAGCAGGGAGACCCTCTGGGAGCACGACTATCCGTCCGAGCCGCTCAACTTTCGCTTTGGCGCCGGTCCCCACGCCACGCCGCTCGTCGTGGGGCAGCGGTTGTTCACGCTTGGCACGAACAAGCAGCTCCACGCCCTCGAGAAAGCGACTGGCGAGCTGCTGTGGGCGCACGACCTGGTGGCCGACTTCGACGCGCCGCCGACGCTGATCCGGCCCGCGGTCAAGGCAGGGAACGGCGCCAGTCCCATCGCCTACCAGGACCTGGTGATCGTGCCGGCTGGCGGGCCGGGACAGTCTGTGATGGCGTTCGCCCAATCCGACGGGTCGGTGGTCTGGCGGAGTGGCCGGTTTCTGATCTCGCCGTCGACGCCGGTGCTGGTCGACGTAGACGGACAGACCCAGCTCATCGTGTTCGGGGGGCAGACGATCAACGGTCTCGACCCTGACACGGGCGAGGTACTGTGGACCCATGGTCACGAGACCCAGGGCGACATGAACAACAGCACGCCGATTTGGGGCGAGGACAACATCCTGGTGATGGCGTCGGCCTATGACGGCGGAACACGGGCGGTCCGGCTCACGCAGCGCGATGGCGAGACGTCGGTCGAGGAGCTCTGGTTCACCAACCGGCTGAAGGTCATGTTCGGCAACGTGGTGCGGCGGGGGAACTACCTGTACGCGAGCAGCGGTGGTTTCGGACCCGCCTTCCTGACCGCGGTCGATGTCCACACGGGCGAGATCGTCTGGCAGGAGCGTGGCTATGGCCGCGCCAGCTTCGTGCAGGCGGGCGACTCGACTGTCATGCTCACCGAGGATGGGGAGTTGGTGCTCGGGCGGTTGTCGCCAGACGGGTTCTCGACGCGGGGCCGGGCCGACGTGGTCGAGACCTCCGCCTGGACCGTGCAGACCCTGGTGGGCACGACCCTCTATCTGCGCGACCGGGCCGAGATTCTGGCGCTCGATCTGGGGGAGTAGACCTCAGCCGTTCGGCTCTTCGCGACGTACCGCGGTGACGCTGCCGAGCAGGTAGGTCAGCGCGATCCGATCCCCCGGCTCGAGCTGGCCTTCGACCGCTTCCGGGCCCACCCTCGCCATCTCGACCGCGCCCTCCGGTTGCTCGGCGTCGTTGAAGAACACGTCCCACGAGACCTGGCCATGGATGCTGACCGGTTGGACCTTTCGCAGGATGGCCGAGCGGGTGCCCTTGAGCATGGCGGGATTATCCCATGCCGGGACGTGGGCTAGCCGTCTCCGTCGGCCACCAGCGGCAGCGTCGGGTGGCCGCGCGGGTCGTCGGCGGGTGTATCAGGTTCCAGGTTGTGGACGCTGACCCCAAGCAGCCGCACCGGGCGGATCCCGGCTTCGGTCCGCTCGAGTAGCGCGGTCGCCCGCCCGGCCAGCGCCGCTTCCTCGCGCGTCGCGGGTCGTTCGCTGTGGCTTCGAGTCACGGTGGTGAAGTCGTCGTAGCGCACCTTGAGCGTCACGGTTCTGGCGCCGAACCGTCGTTCCGCCAGCCACGTCGCGAGCGGGCGCGTCAGCTGATCCACCTCCTGACGGATGACCGCCAGATCGGTCAGGTCCGCGCGAAACGTCCGCTCGGACCCCGACGACTTGGCGACGCGGTGCGGGGTCACGGGGCGGTCATCGATGCCCGACGCCAGTCGTTTCAGCCACTCGGCCTGACTGCCGACGGCGCCGCGTAGTGTTTCGTCGGATACCGCCCGAACGTCGACGAGCCGCCTGATTCCGGTCGTGCGGAGCCGTTTCGCGGTCACCGGTCCGACACCCCAGAGCGCCTCGACGGGAAGCTGCTGGAGAAAGGCCTCCACCCGTTGGGTCGGGATGACGGTCAAGCCATCTGGCTTGTCCCAGTCCGACGCGATCTTGGCGAGAAACTTGTTCGGTGCCGCGCCAGCCGAGACGGTGAGCCCCGTCTCCTGTTTGATCCAGCGCTTGAGCCGTTTGGCGACGGTGGTGGCCAGCGGCTCCTCCCAGTGATTCCTGGTGACGTCCAGATACGCCTCGTCC